>CAYOOS010000274.1:0-6106 GCA_964405585.1 uncultured Acidobacteriaceae bacterium
TCACCAAACGTGATGCATTGAAGGAAGCTCTCCGCCTTGCTGGCATTCCCACCGAGATCTACTACCCCCTCTGCCTGCACCTTCAGCCTGCCTTCCGTTACTTGGGCTATCAGCTGGGTGCTCTGCCTATTGCCGAGGAGGCCAGCAGGGAAGTCCTCTCGTTCCCCGTCTTCCCTGAGCTGAAGGATGGGCAACAGGACCTCGTTGTCCGGTCCATCGCGGCGTTTCGTGCGGCCCGGGGATCGGCTTAGGTTGCCATCAGAGCTTTCATATCTCGCCGCGGTCTCCCTCCTACCAGCCTTAGAGATAAGTTCGGCTAGGGCTTAAAACTCAATCACTCCCTGTTGCGTTTCACATCAGGCCGTTCCGCGTCGTCATGCTCCTTGTTTTCTATTACTTATGCGATCAGTCGGAGCAGACCTCGATTTCAGGCGTTGCAAAACTCAACGATTCTTGGTTCGATTTTCATCAACCAATCTTAAGCTCCGCTTCCCAGTCTCCCCGTTCCCCTTTCTTATGAGCAACTTACAGCGTTTCATCAATCCGTTCTTTCATTGGCAGAGCAGTTGCCTTCATAGACTGCGGAGTTAGAACACACCCTAGGAACCCCGGAGGCGGGCCATGACAGTCATTCTGATGCTTACGATGTTCGCGATCTTCCTCACGATCGACTATATGAGGAAGCGCCACCAAGTTACGCACACCGTGGAAGTGAAAGAAGAAGCTACGGCAAGTTCGCCGCGTATGCTGCCCAGCTTTGTTGCAGGTTTTGAATTGCCGGATAATCGCCGCTATCACCCCGGACACACCTGGGCGTTGCAGGAAAGCCCCACTTTGGTTCGCGTGGGACTCGATGATTTTGGCGCTCGGCTTGCCGGCAAGCTTGATGGTCTGGTGCTCCCGAAGCGCGGCCAGTGGCTGCGGCAGGGCCAAAAATTCGCCACCATTATTCGCGATGGCCAGCGTACCGACCTGGTTTCCCCCGTCGAAGGCGAAGTCACGAACGTGAATGAAGCCTTGGTATCCAATACATCCTTGGCCAACACGGATCCCTATGGACAAGGATGGTTTGTCTCCGTGATCTCGCCCGATCTACAAATCAGCTTCCGCAACCTCCTGAACGGCAGCCTGGCGCGCAAGTGGATGGCGGATGCCGCCAGCCGCCTGCAGGTTCGCATGCCGGCCCTCGCCGGTGTAGTGGCACAAGACGGCGGCCCAGCGGTTCACGATCTGACTGCCCACATGCCCACGGAAAAGTGGGGAGAAATCACCCGTGAGTTCTTTCTGACCTAGCAACAACCTAGCGAACTCCAGCCAAGGCCCCGGTCGAACGCGGATCGGGGCCTTGGCGTCTGTATAGGCTCGTTATGTCAACGAAATCAACAGCTGAAATACTCCATATACCCACGTGACGCAGGTCACTCTCCGGAGTGTCGAACCGCACATGAATGCCGCCTCCCCTACTCTATATTCATCTTGGGTCAGCGACTGCGCCGAAGGTTTCATCTCTGACGAGGTCACCCTCGTTGAACTTTTCTACAGTTCACGAACATCGCATTCCGTCGCTTGCCCCAGATGTTCGGGTTGACCCTCCGCCGGTCTTTGGGCCCTTTCGCGCCGATGGATCGATCGCCAAATATCGATCCGAGCCACCTATGAAATTCGATGGACTGCCCCTGGTTATTCTCCTTAACTCCGTGCACAGGGGCGTTGATAGCCACAGGGAGCGTTTATGAGCAAGGGTATTCTCTACGACGCGACTCTCTGTATCGGCTGCAAATTGTGCGAAAAAGGCTGTGCCGAGCGTAACGGCCTCCCCTACGACGACAACATTGCTGCTGAACAGAAGCAGTCCGAACATAAGTTCACCGTGGTCCTGACCCATCAGGACAAGTTCATGCGCCGTTTGTGCATGAATTGTCAGGACCCCAGTTGTGTTTCAGTGTGCCCGGTTGGCGCATTCCAGAAGACAGCTGCGGGGCCCGTAACCTACGCCGCCTCCAAGTGCATGGGGTGCCGGTACTGCATGTTGGCGTGCCCGTTCTTCGTCCCCAAGTATGAGTGGGGAAAGACCTCTCCGCTCGTCCGCAAATGTGATATGTGTTCCGACCGCGTTGCCCAGGGCAAGCAAACCGCCTGCGCTGATGCCTGCCCAACCGGCGCAACCAAGTTCGGCGATCGCGACGCCCTGATCGCCGAAGCGCAGCAGCGCCTCAAGGACAATCCGACTAACTACGTCAACCACATTTACGGCCTCAATGAGGTGGGCGGCACGTCCGTCCTGCTTCTTTCCAGTGTCCCCTTCGAGGAGTTTGGGTTCCGCACGGACCAGATCACCGAGCCGATGCCTAATCTTACCTATCGCGTTCTTACACACGTTCCCGACGTCGTGACGTTGGGTTCCGTTCTGCTAGGAGGCATCTGGTGGATTTCCAATCGCCGCGTTGAAGTGGCAGAGGCAGAGGGAAACTCCCAACATCCCCGGCCTGCCACCGGGAAATGAGGATCAAGAGACCATGGCAAAGACCAAACTGACTTTCTGGAAAACGGTACTCGTCGTCATCTTGATTCCCGGCCTGTATTCCTTGATCTACCGGCTTACTCACGGCCTCGGCTATTCCACCAACCTGAACGATGAATTCCCTTGGGGCCTCTGGGTCGGCTTCAAACTCTTCTCGGTCGCCCTCGCCGGAGGCGGCTTCACGCTGGCCGCAGTCGTCTATATCTTCAATCTGAATCGCTACCGGCCCGTCCTTCGCGCGATGATCCTGACCGCCTTCCTGGGCTACTCCATGTTCATTGCTTCCTTGATCCTCGATCTGGGCAGACCCTTGCGCATCTGGCACCCCATCATTATGTGGAACCACCATTCGGTCATGTTTGAGATTGCCTGGTGCGTGATGCTCTACACCACCGTGCTGCTCCTGGAATTTCTGCCGGTTGTGCTCGAACGCCTGGGCTGGAAGCGCCAACTCGCCTGGATGCATACCATCATGATTCCCCTGGTGATTGCCGGCGTGATCCTCTCTACTCTCCATCAATCTTCCCTCGGCAGCCTCTATCTGATCGTGCCGGGTAAGCTCTATCCACTCTGGTATTCGTCGCTCGAACCGGTGTTCTTCTTCATCTCCGCAATCTGCGCGGGCCTGGCCATGACTCTCTTTGAATCCTGGCATGCGGACAAGTCGTTTCATCAGCGCGTCGAACTGCCGCTACTCACTGGCCTTGGCCGCGTCCTGGCTGTTGTGCTTTCCTTCTACCTCAGCCTTCGCGCCGTGGACCTCGCGCGCCGCCATGCCCTGCATCTGCTCTTGCAGCCGCGTCCGGAAACCTATCTTTTCGCGCTGGAGATTCTCTTGCTTGTCGTGCCAATGTTCCTGCTGTTCCGCCGCAGCATTCATACCAATCGAACTTATTTGTATTTGTGTTCAGTTCTAACGCTTCTTGGGATTGTTGCCAACCGCATGAATGTGGCCATCACTGGGATGTTGGCCTCTTCCGGCAACAACTACTTCCCGAAGTGGACGGAAATTTCTATCACTCTAGCGATCATTGCTTGCGGGTTCCTGGTCTTTGCGCTGGCGGTGAAGTATCTCCCGATTTTCAGCAGCCTCTCGTCCCACGAGCCGGTAGCAGAGCCGGAGACCGTAAAGGGCGAGTTTCCGGAGCTTTCCAGTGTCGAATCCTGAAGACAGATCGGGCCTGGTAACTCTCAGGAAGCAGATCACGGGTAGCCTCAGTTCCAAGCTACTCCTGTTGCTCGTTTCTTCGATGGCCCTCGTTTTCGGCGTGCTGGGCTACCTGAATATCCAGCTCCACCGCAGGCACCTGGAGCGCGACGCCCTGGCGGACGCCGCGCGCACCAGCAGTGTCATCAAGCGCAACACCTCCTACTACATGCTCCGCAATCAGCGCGACGGCCTCTATCACATCATCACCGAAATGGCCGACGAGCCAGGAATGGTGCGTATCCGCATCATCAACGATCAGGGCCGCATCAGCTTTTCTTCGGACACCTCCGAGATGAACAAGTACGTGGACCAGAACATGAAGGCCCACGACTACACCGTGCCCGGTAGCGCCCTGCGCATCTCTGACATCAGGCAGAATTTCCGCACCTACAAACTCCCCAATGGCGAGCGCGCCTTGGGCGTCATCGACCCCATCGAAAATGCTCCTGCATGCAGTAATGCCGAATGCCACGCGCATCCGGCTGAAGTGAAGGTCCTCGGGGTCCTCGATACCAATATCTCCCTCGCCAGTAGCCAACAGAATGTCGCGGAGAGCACCCGCCAGGTGTTGCTCTACACCATTCTGGCGGTTTTCGGCGTTGCCCTCCTTAGCGTTGCCTTCGTCCGCCGCATGCTTCAGGGGCCGTTCACTGCGCTCACGGAAGGCACCAAGCGCATCGGATCGGGCGACCTTGGCTACCAGATCAAGATCCCCTCGCACGGTGAATTGGAGGATCTCGCCACATCCTTCAACACCATGAGTTCGCAGCTCGAGGAAGCCCACCAGGAAATCAACGCCTGGGCGCGGACATTGGAAGCGCGCGTCGAAGAAAAAACGCGCCAGCTTAAGGGCGCACAGGAAGAAATGTTGCGCGTCGAGCGCATGGCTTCCATCGGTAAACTTGCCGCCGTTGTCGCCCACGAAATCAATAATCCTCTCGCGGGCATTCTGACTTACGCCAAACTGCTCAAGAAGCGCCTCTCCCGCGATGTGGCCTCTCAACAGGAAAATCAGAAAGAAAACATCGAAATGCTCGATCTCGTCGAAACGGAAAGCCGCCGTTGCGGGGAGATCGTCAAGAACCTCATGACCTTCGCTCGTCCCACCTCATTGAGCCGCGAGCCTGCTGACTTGAACGGTGTCATTGATCGCTGCGTTCGCCTTGTCCAGCACCAGTTGGAATTGAAAAACATCGAACTCCATCTCGATCTTGCCAGCGATTTCCCGCTTGTTCGCTGCGATCCCGGCCAGATCGAGCAGGTCATCCTGGCCTTGGTGATGAACGCCATCGATGCGCTTTCGAGCGGCGGAAACCTGACCCTGATATCTCGCCAACTGCGGGATTCCGGCAAAATCCAAATTGAAGTCCGGGACGACGGGGTCGGCATGCCTCCGGATGTCCTGGCAAATATGTTTGAACCTTTTTTCACCACCAAGGAACACGGACGAGGGCTGGGCCTGGGTCTGGCCATCAGCCGCAACATCGTGGATCGTCACGCCGGCAAGATCGAAGTGGCTTCAGAGCCCGGGCGCGGCACCTGTTTCACCATCACGCTGCCGCTGCATTCCAATCTCGTTTTGAACAATGGCCCCGCCGTCGTTGCGGGGTGAGGAGCAGCAAGTATGGCCACAAAAGCGAATTTGCTGGTAGTCGATGACGAACTGATCGTTCGCGATTCTCTCGATAAATGGTTCCGCGAAGAAGGCTACGACGTCACCGTGGCGGAAAGCGCCCAGGATGCGCTCACCAAAATGGCCGCGAAACATTTTGACCTGGCCCTCGTCGACATCAAGATGCCTGGCACCGATGGCGTGGAACTGCAACGCCGCATGCATGAGATTGACGCTGAAATGCTCGTCATCATAATGACCGGCTACGCCAGCGTGGAGACCGCCGTCGCCGCCCTCAAGAATGGCGCTTACGATTACGTCTCCAAGCCCTTCGATCCCGATGACATCGCTCACAGCGTCCACAACGCCCTCTCCCACAAACGCGCTGAGCAGGAAAATGTTCGCCTGCGTGAAACCGTTGCTTCCGTGGTCCGCCCGCAAGAAATCGTTGGGCAGAGCCCCGCGATGATTCGTGTCTTCGAGGCGATTCAGACTGTAGGCCCGACAGACGCCACAGTTCTGATTACCGGCGAAAGCGGTACCGGCAAAGAACTCTGTGCACGCGCAATTCATGCGGCCAGCCCGCGCCACTACAATCCGCTTGTGGTCATCCATTGTGGTGCTTTGGCAGAAACCCTCCTGGAGAGTGAACTCTTCGGCCACGAAAAAGGCGCATTCACGGGCGCGCAGTACCGCAAAAAGGGCAGCTTTGAAGTCGCCGAAGGCGGCTCCATCTTTCTCGACGAGATTGGTGACATCAGCC
>CAYOOS010000275.1:0-6096 GCA_964405585.1 uncultured Acidobacteriaceae bacterium
CAAACTGGAGGAAGCGAACATTTTGGATGTGCGCGACGATGGCGAAGAGATATTGCATATCGTGGACCGCGAGCTGGTGCCAGGACCCGTACAGGGCTGCGTGGAGTGGACGCGCCGCTTTGATCATATGCAGCAGCACACCGGGCAGCACCTGCTTTCGGCAATGTTTCATGAGCGGTTTGGCTTGCCGACGGTATCGTTTCATCTAGGCGAGGATCTTTGCACGATTGATTTGCGCGGGCCAGAGCCGTCCGCAGATGTGCTGCTGGGCGCGCAGCGTGCCACCAATCAGATTATTTTCGAGGACCGGCGGGTTATCGTGCGCTATGGTACCGCGGACCAGCTTGCGCGGATTGGCGTGCGCAAGGAAGTCGGGCGCGCGGGGATTTTGCGCGCCATTGAGATTGAAGACGCCGATCTGCAGCCCTGCGGCGGCACGCATGTGAAGTCCACCGGGCAGATCGGCACGCTGCTGGTGCGGCGCTGCACCAGGGTGCGCCAGGATTTTCGCGTGGAGTTTGCTTGCGGTGCGCGCGCGGAGAAATTGGCCAGCGCGGAGTTTGCTTTATTGCGCACGCTGGGCGAACGGATGAGCTGTGCTCCAGAGGAATCGCTAGCGGCGGTGGAGAAGGCGTTCGCCGAGCGCGACGCTAACTTCAAGGCGTTGCGCGGCACTCTGCAGCAACTGGCCGAAGCGCGTGCGGAGTTGCTGACTGTGGCGGCGGAGGAAGGTGGCGTGCGGATTGTCAGCGAAGTGCTGCGCGATGTTCATCCGGAACTGCTGCTGCCGCTGGCCACGGAACTCGCGAAAAAAGAGCGCACCGTCGCGCTGCTCGCGCTGGAAACGTCCGGACAACTCGTCTTCGCGCAAAACGCGTCGGCAGGGAAGGACCTGGCCGCGCTGCTGAAGCAGGTCTTCGCCACATTCCCCGGCAAGGGCGGCGGCACGCGCGATTTCGTCCGCGCCAAGTTGAGCGAGCCCAGCGAATCGGCTGCGGCCGTGGGCCTCGCCCGGAAACTGCTCCTTGGCTAATCTAAGCCAGGACTTTCGCGAGGGGCTCCCAATAGTTGGCCTTCCAGCCAGCCGCCAGATGTTCTGCCTCGCCCTTGGGGAAGCCGGTATGGTCGAAGACAATTTTGGTGGTCGAGTCCATCTCGACGAGGTCGAACTTCGCGATCGAGTAGATGCCTTGAGCCCAACTCGCCGCGTGCCAGGCTTGCACGATACGCTCGTTCGGCACGAGTTCAATTTGCCGCCCCGTGATATAGCCGCCGAAGAGCGAGAAGGCGCCGCCCGGTTCACGGTTGATCAGCGTGGGCTTTGCTCCGGGAGCCATGGATTTCATTGCGTCGCTCAGTTGAATGACCTTGTCGAACTGCTTGGAGTCCAGCAACGCTTCGTAGACGCGCTTCCGGCTGGCCTTGAACACAGGCTCCTGGTGAATAGATTCCGCCGTATGGGAAATTTCTTCCTCGTCTGTCGCCCATGCCTGCGCTGATCCTAAAGCGAATCCACCTAACGCGAGCGTGACGCCTGCAATCGCCTGCCGCCGTGTAGGCGAGCCGACTAGTGTTTCCAAATTTGTTCTTTCGCGCATATTCAAGTCCTCCGAGTTCGACCTTCAAACGCTCATGCATCAGAGCATCGCTGCAAAATATGTTCAAGACAATATTTCACTAGCAAGCGAAACTCTCTAGAGGCATACTTTTGCGCCAAAGAAACAAGGAGGCTTCATGGCTTACCCAGCTGGTCACCGCGAAGCAGTAACGAAAAAGATCATTGATAGCGCACGGAGGCTCTTCAACCGGCACGGCTTTGAGAGTGTCTCTCTCAGCCAGATCATGGCCGGGGCGGGTCTGACGCACGGGGGATTTTACAGCTATTTCAAAAGCAAGAGCGATCTGTATGCCGAGGTGTTGGGTTGTTTCTTCACCGACCCGGAATGGAAAAGCTGCTGGGAAGGTGTGCACGTGGATCTGTCCTCGACCGACGTGGGGCCGCAAGTTGTTCGCGCGTATCTGTCGCGCCAGCATTTTGAGGACGTGGAAAACTCCTGCCCCATGGTGGCATTGCCGACGGACGTCGCGCGAAGTGGGGTTGAAGCGAAGCGCGCGTTCGAGACGGTGTTCAAGGCGATGGTGAGCGTCCTGGAGCGGAGCTTGGCGCAGAAGGGCCGGGGGCGTCGTACCACCGCGCAGAGCATCGCGGCGCTGTCCATTGGTGGCATGATCGTGGCTCGCACCATGGTAGACCGTGCTCTGGCGGACGAATTACGCGCCGCTTGCATGGCCGTGGCGCTCAGTCTTGGCGGGTGGAATAAAAAGAGAAAAACGGGGAAAGCACAATTGTCGGCAGGCGCCACACGAGTTTGAATCAGTGCTGGGAAGCTGCGGCGGCCGGCACGTACTGGAAATCGCGAATGATGACTTCCTGGTCGGTGGATGGCAGGACTTTGAAGCACCAGAAATTCATGCCTAGGGGCAACGGAACTTGCGGTATGCGCGCGGCGTAATCGGATGGTGCGAACGTGAGCGTCTGCAAGACGTTGGCGGTGGTACCGAGAGGTTGCAGACCGCTCATAATGTTGGCAACAATTTTGGTGGAAGACCACTCGAAGCGCGCGGTGGTCAGCGTTGCACCAGCCAGGTCAATTTTGAAATTGTCTTCCTTGGGGCCCAGGCTTTGATTCCCGGTGGTGGGCCAGAAGGTGAAGTCGGCGTTGCAACCGTCGCAGGTGTTGTTCCACTGGGAGAACTCGATATCAATCTCGTTCTCTGCGTTCGCGCCAATCCCCGCTTGTGGTCCGTAGGAAAAGAGGCCCAGCACCGTGGATTTATCCATGTTGGTGATGGCACCTTCAATCTGCCACTGGTAGGTGCCAAAACCCATTCTGTCCGCGGAGAACATTTCCGAGGAGGTGTAGGTTCCACCACGCTTGATGATGCGCAAATGGAGATACCCATGCTCGTCCACGAAGATATTGCCGGGATCGCCTTTGGCCACGCCTGCCATGCCGCCATTGGTTAGCTTCCACGCATGGCCTTTCCAGTGGGAAGGGTCGTTCGCGGTGACGTTCCCGGCTGAAGCAGCGTTGCCCGCTCCCACTGCCAGGGCGATCGCTAGCAGGAGCGAAGTTGCAACGCAATAGAGATACAAACTGTGGTGACTATCGCGGCTCATGAGTATGCGCTCAATCAGGATTCCTCAAGGGGCGCAAATGGTGCGCCCCTCAGAAGGAGAGATTCAGAAACGGCGTTAGAAGTTGAACTTCAGCGCCAACTGACATTGCCTGGGCCCGACCGTTGTGTAGCTGATGACTCCAAAGTTCTGATCGCCCACAGTCGTGTCGGGAGTGCCAAAGACCGGGTGGTTGAAGGCATTCTGTGCCTCGAGGCGCAATTCCAGCTTCATGTTTTCGTGGCTGGGCACAAGTGCAAACTCTTTAGAGACGGACAGGTTGGTGGTGAAGAAGGCCGGACTGCGGATCGCGCTGAGAGCACGAGGCGCGTCGCCCAGGGTGTATTCGTTTGGCGTCTGGAAGCAGTTGGGGTTCGCGAAATAGTTGAACACCCAATTGCCGTCGCCGCCGCCTGTGCGCTGAGGCGGGCAGACAATATTGGGCCGCTGCGGCCCGTAGGTCGGTATAGGGGTTCCGTAAGTCTCGAAGTTGAGTGGAAACCCGCTCTGGATGGTCCAGACACCGGCGGTTTTCCAGCCGCCCACAATCAGATCCAGGGCACGAGGCATGCCGTTAAGGAATTCCCGCCCGCGGCCAATCGGCAGATCGTAGGTGTAGTTGAGTTTGAAAATATGTGGCACATCAAAGGTGGAGAGGCTGCGGTCGAGCCAAGGCTTGTTGGGATCCTGAGGTTCCCAGAGACCACTCGTCGTACCGGCGAGCCATGACACGTTGGTGTCGTACATGGAAGAATCGTCGATGGATTTTGAAAACGTGTAATTGGCCGAAAGCTGCAAGCCGTTTGAGTAGTGCTTCTCCACAGTGATTTGCAGGGCGTGGTAGATGGAGTTGGCAATAGGTGGCACGTCGCTGGTGACGCTGGTGAATTGCGGGTACGGCAACTCCAGTTGGTAACCCGGAACTTGCGGTTGCGCAAGCGAGCTGCTGGCATAATAAGAGGCCAGCGGGCCGGTGGTCAGGATGGGGGCAAAGGGATTGTTCACCAAGTTAAAAAGGGTGGTGATCTGCGCGTCAGACAGCTTCTCGACCGAGGGGCCCAGAATGTCAAGAATGTTGCCGCCGTTGTAAGGTAAGTGCGTCCCCTTCTTGCCGATGTAATCAGCGGTCACGATGATATTGGAGGGCAGTTGATGCTGGAAGCCGAAACTCCAGCCCTGCTCGTAGGGAGTTTTTGCCCAAAAGGGAGTTTTGATCGGACCGACGGCTCCGTAACTGACGTCATTCAGCAAGCCAAGAGAGCTTCCCGGCGGCTGGATCAAGCCATTAGGGAATGGGTCGCTGAGACGCAAATAGGGCGTGGCGCCATCGCCATTGTAGGTGCCGACCGCTCCTGTCGACTGATTAAAGCCCTGTGAGCCGTAAGGCAACACGCCGGTGGCACCGGAACGCGACTGGCCGTAATAGATGCCGTAGCCCCCGCGCATCACGGTCTTCGAGTTAATCGAATACGAAAAGCCAAAACGCGGCTGGAAATCCTTCCAGTCGGTGACGAAGTTGCTCCGTTCATTGCCGTTCGCAAACACTTCACCACCGAGCAGCGGGCGAGTCACATTCTGCAGAGTGAGCGGGTCCTGATAGGTAATCGTGCCGTCGTTCAATGGGCTTGTAACCGTCGGATCGAACCAGTTCATCCGGTTATAGCGTTCGGTGCGCGGCAGGTTGACGTCATAGCGTAGTCCGAGATTCAGCGTCAGCCTGGGTGTCACTTTCCAGTTGTCTTGGCCAAATCCGGCAAACTGGTAATTTTCGGTGGCGGGGCGGAACTGGATTTCATAGCCTTGACTACCACCCATCTGGCCCATCATGAAGCTGGCCATGGAATCGCCGCCGCACTGGGTGATATCGCCGAGCGGGCATTGGGAACTGCCTTGGTTGTTAAAACTGAAGTTGCCGTTCGGCGCGTTGGTCTGGATATAGTTCTGCTGGTGCAGGCGGCCTTCGAATCCGAATTTCAATTCGTGCTTTCCCTTGATCTTGGTAAGCAGTTCGCTCAACTGGCCGGTATCCTGGCCTTGCCGGTAATTGCCGTAGGGATCCTGGCCCATGCTGGTATAGCCAGCGGAATAATAGGTACTGATAAACATGGACGGAACGCCCAGAAATCCATTGCTGTTCAGATAGGACGGGAAGCCCAGTGTGCTAAGGGGATTCGAATTCTGGCTTGAATTGTAGGCATCAATGGTCTCAGCGCCGCGGGTAAACCCGAGAGTGCTGTTGAGGATAAGTGTAGGGCTAAAGGTGTGCGTATCATTAATGGCAAACAGATGCGCCGAACCACCATTCACGCCACTGCCGCACGGATCGGTGAAGTTCTTGAAGCAATTGTAGGGAACATAGTTGTTCCAATCCTGCGAGTATTTCACGCTGAGTGGATTCTTTTCGCTGATGCGGTAATCGAGCTTGACGTCGTACTGATCGTTGGCGCCGCGATTGGAACCGGAACCAACCCAGTTGTCGTAGATGCCGTTACCGGAATAATTGGGCTGCGGGAAATAGGACATCATCTTCTGGGCCACAGGATCGATCAGATTGCCTGGAACCAGAGGCAACTGATAGGGCGTGCCAGCGAGGTTGGGATTGCCCGGACTCGTGTAGGTAGCAAGGTTATTAAACGGGATAAATGTGTTGCGGTACGCGCCGGCACCCAGATCGGTGGAATAAGCGGGGTAATTAGCGGGTGCGGCTGGGGGGTTGGAGTAATAATAGCCTGAGTAGGGATCCCAAAGCTGGCCCGCCGGATCAACCAGTCCGCCAGACATGCACTCTCCCGCGGAATTAAACGTGCCGCTAGCCGCAGCGCAAAGAGAGCCAAAGTCGCCTGTGCGTTCAGCGTTCGTGGGAACGCCTGCCTGCGCGACGGCCAAGCTGGTGTCGCGCGTGCCATCCCAATCGAAGA
>CAYOOS010000276.1:0-6083 GCA_964405585.1 uncultured Acidobacteriaceae bacterium
GCCAGTTGACGAATGTCGGGCTGCAGCACTTTCAAAAAAACGATATCGGAGCGGTCCCAAATCACGATTTGCAGAATCATTAGCCCGGTGCTCAAACCGGAGAATGTAAACATGCGCTTGCGCATTTCCACCGGCAATGCAACCCGGGGCACGTTTCTCATTGACTTAAGGACCGGAACGATCTTTACGACAAGCTCCGAAGAACGAAAGAGCAAAACGGCAGCGGCAATGCCGACCAGATTCCATCCGAAGAGGAGACTAGCGGCAACGGCGAGCACATAGGTTATGGCTCCGACAAAAGCCCCCCGCGTATTGAGTGCGGCATTTTCGGCAGCGGAGTTTGCCTGCGAGGGCACGAACGTGAGCATATTAGGCACCATGCTCAAAACCAGGAGTACCGAGCAGAAACGATAGTCCGGCGCAACCATGGTGAAGACGGCAAGCATACTGATGACTGTCAGCACGGATGCAATTGCGGCCTGGGCCCGCAGGCTGTAAAAGAAAACGGCTCGCGCAAGTTCCTTTTGGCCGCCGCCGAGAAATTCGCCCATATACTTGAAAGTGGTGAGCGGGATACCGAGCGAACCGACCGAGCACGCGATGTTGGTCAGCCAAAATACCAGATTGAAGTATCCAAGCCGGGTCGGGCCAATAATCCGCGCAATCGCTACGGTCGTTAGCAAAGTGCAAACGAACGTAATCACAACTTCCAGGCCCATGAAAATAAAGTTGCGCCCTATTACCCTCGCATTGTTGCCCGCCGGTATAGGTAGAGAGTTTGTCAAAATGGTTAAACCGAAATTAGAATTAAAAAGAACTTCCAGAATTCCGAAAGGTTCTTGATACGCAGAAAAAAGAAACCCGGCATCGCGCTGAATCCATACAGGTCAAGTGGCATTGGAGAGGCCCTAATCATCTGTTAAATGGCTTGTTCGCCTACGGGAGGAGCAGCTTAGGAACATGCGCTCGTACCGCGGTCTAGGGGGAGCGAACAGTCAGTTTAATGGGTCCACGCGATCACATTCCAGATGGCCTTCTGTCCTTCCTGAATCAGTGGACACGACATCAGTGGAGATTTGTTGGTCTCGGCGACGACGAATTCAAATTGCCTCACGGTTTCCAAAACTCTTGGACATTCAATTGGGTCACGGTTGGTACGTTTTGCGACCCGGGGGTTAGCCTCCACAGTGATTACGCAGTGTGGCGCGGATGAAATCGTTTCTACGGCACCCTTCAGCACCTCAAGTTCGCCACCCTCCACGCCAATCTTGATTGCAATGTTGCCACCGCGCACACCCAGCTATCAACGGTGACCTCTTCAAGCGATCCATGGCCGGGAATCAGGAAACGAGCGTGGTCCGATGAATCATAATCTGGAACGCCCAGCCGGCCATTACGCTTGCAACAACCTACCGCTTTGATGATCACTTCCGACGAAACTGACAGTTGGGACAGATTACGTTTCACGAATTCCGCTACTTCTGATTTCGGTTCAAATGCAGTGACTCGCGCAACGCGGGGTTTTTGCGAACAGACCAGCGTCGAAAACGTGCCAATATCCGCTCCGCAGTCAACTAAGACGACATCCGCCAATGGTTCCAGTAAGCGACAAAACGAATCAATAAGTTGCCGTCCATATTCTTCAACGTCTGCAGGTCCCAGCATGTGTTGGCCCGGAAGAGCGGCACTTCAAACGCTACCTCGCCCCCAATCGATATCGAACGACAATATTGAGCAGCCCGAGTTGTTCGAAGATTTCCAGCAACCGGTCGCCACCTCGAATCCGCCACCGGGTCATCGTTTTGGCCAATCTAAAAAGAAGTGGAGCCCTAGTGACAGTTTTGCGAACAGGAACCCGATTCCTTGATTCAAAGGAAAGCGCTTCAAACGGATCAAGTCCCGGATGCGTTTGAGCAGAAACCTGAGCACAGAGCAGGGATTTCATTAGAAGGGCACGTGAGAGGGATTGGAGTTTTCGAGGAATCCGAGACCTTATGTTAAATGAGCCTGGAAATCGTGACACCCTTTCGCCCGTCTGCTAACGCCGATTTGATTACGCGTGGCAGAGCTTTTAACGCAACATCGTTAACGCCGTGGTAAAGAATGATATCGCCGCAAGAGAAGGAGGTGTGATCCAATTGCGTTTCCAACTCTCCCGCCGAAGCCCGATAATCCTTCAAGTCGACATTCCACATCACAACTTGCTGGCCTGTTGCCCAAGCTGAGACAAGACTGCGCAGCGACAATTTGCCGTGGGGCGGACGGAAAAGGTTGCATTCCTCCCCCAGGATCTGATTCAGAACCCACCGGGTCATGCTGATCTCTCGAATGGCGCCTGACCAGGAGAGCCGGTTGAAGTGCGGGTGGCTATAGGAGTGGTTACCGATATCGTGACCCTCTTCCTTCATGCGCAGCACGAGATCGGGATGCTGTTCGGCGGCTCCTCCAACCACAAAAAATGTGGCCTTTACGGCATGATCCCGAAGGATGTCTAGGATTCGAGGAGTATGGACTGGATCCGGCCCGTCATCGAAGGTTAGAGCAATCTGCGCTTGACCACGATTCCCATGCTCAAGCAATTGTCCGCGAGGGACGGCAGTATACAGCGCTCTCTTCATTAGGGCACGCCCTTTCGACGCGCGCTCGTTCGCACTTGGCGCACTATTTTCGTGCCACAAATAAGTGCGGCTATACTGTTTCGCGATTCTCTCCTCAAAGACGACACCAGGGTTTGGCTTCCGTCTCGGCTCAGCAGACACCCGCAGCAAAGCTCCTTGTAGGCCTTTCGGATCGCCAGGGCGGATGAATATTGCCGTCTGGTGGTTGCGAAGTGCTTCTGGGGCGCGCACAGCCGTCGTAATTATTGGAATATGCGAACACATCGCTTGCAACACTAAGAGCGGTACCCCATCCTGCAGCGAAACCAACACATCGCATTTCGGAAGCCAGGCACGGGTACTCAGTTCATCGGTCAGCCAATGAAAGTCCCGACCCATCTCCAGAATTGCAGCCTTCCTGACGAGTTTTTGCGCATCGGGTGGCGCAAAAACAACCAGTTTGGCAGGCCGGCCGTCTTTGCGGATATTTGAGAAGGAAGCGAGTAAGTCATGGAAGCTCCCATTCGAGCCCGGACCCAGCACAGCTCCTACCACGAATTCTCGCGGGCCCGGCTGCAATTCTCCGCACGGGGTCATTCCCTGATTCGTGCCGGCCGTCGGCAGAACTGCCTTTCTCACCTTGGCCGTCTCGAATTCAGCGCGGAATGCCGCAAAGGACCGTTGCAGGCCATCAGCCGTTGGCACCAATTGCTTCCACCCGATTGAACGAAGCTTGGAGTTGTCGAAGCGATTCCCTCCCCACAGGCTTGCCGCCTTATAGGGGGTGAGGATTGCGGGCAACTGGCCTTTCGAGTAGTCATGGTATTTCGCGACTATGGCGGAAAGTACTTTCACGACGAAATAGGGCACGGCAATTGACCGGATGTTCTTGACATACTTCTTGTATGCACGCAGGTACTCACGACACGTCGGCAGGTCATCATCATGCACATTGTAGACCTGACCTGCAGCGCTCTGATGGGTGCCTGCAACCACTAAGGCTTCCGCACAGTTCTCGACGTAACTCAAGGGAAGCGGATTGCTTCCACCGAACTGCAACTGCCAATTGCCAATCGTCAACCCAACGCGATTGGAAAAATGACCACCTTCAGCGCCGTAGATAACGCCCGGACGCAGCACCACGAGTTCGAAACCATTGCGCCGCTGGTATTCCCAGAACAGTTCTTCCTGGCGAAGTTTTGAATAGGAGTAATGATCACGCCACTCGGGATGCGGTTCGAGCCTGGTTTGTTCGTCTACCAATGCCCCACGGCCGAGGCCGGCTACTCCGTATACGCTGAATGAACTCACCAGCACGATGCGCACCGGCTTGCGATCCGCAACGGCATCCAGAAGATTTCTGGAAGCAACTACGGAATCGAGAAAGAGATCCGCGGCAGTTCCCTTCTTCCCGGCAGCAAGGTGGAAGATGAGTTGCACACCATCCACTCCCCGAGCGGCGTCATCCCGGTACCGCAAGTTTCCGATGCAATACTCAAGGCGGCCCTGCGTATGTCGCGCCAACAGCGCGTCCAGTTTGGGAATATCGGCTTGGCGGCGCACATTGCAACGGATATCGGTATAGCCATGAGCAAGGAGGCGCTCGACAAGCGCCTTTCCGAGAAAACCGGCGGCTCCAGTAACAAGAACTCTCATGCCAACCCAACCGGGTAAACCTGCGTGGAGATTTCATCCATAATCTGCGACGTGCGCAAAATCTCCGCATAAGGGATCGGGACTGGAGTGTCGTGCAGAATGCTCTCGTAAAACTCTGACACCAATCGGTTCATTCCCTCAAAAAAGTGAAATCTTGATCTGGCAAAGTCGCGAGCATTGTTCGTCGCTTGCCGCAAGGACCGCCAACTGGACTTGAACGGCGGCAATAAACGACCCAGTGCGCTGGGCACAGTCTGGATTCCCTCGATGGACATGGTGCGAAACGCGAAGTCAATGTGTGCCGTGTTTTTTGTGCCGTACACGCGCATAAAGTGCCCAACCGGGCGCGCGTTCGAGCAGAAAGTAACGTACGAGGAGATGCGACTGCCCAGTATCATCACGCGAAGCTCATCGAGAACCCCATCGGCGTGGTCACCGTTCAAATGCCTCCGAGGATAAGCGCGGGCGATAATCTCCAGGGGTTCGTCGGGAAGGAACGGCGTAATTTTATTGATAGCGTGGTCGATGATGTTCTGAAACAACTTGCCCGGCAATTGATGGACCCAATGGCGATCGTCGGAGAGCAACGCGCGGGCGAATGAGCCTGTCAAGTCGTAGCCATAATAGCTTTCGATATGTATCGGCTCGCCTAGATCCCCTTCCGCAACGAATTTTTTTAGAGCCAGGGCAGGCGTTTCAAAGTTGTACCAATAGTTGATGGTCAGCTTTCGGCCGCTCTGCTGCAGGTAGTCGATCAAGCACCGTCCATCAGCCGCATTCAAGGCCAGCGGCTTTTCCAGGAAAACATGGCAACCTGCCTCGGCTGACTTCCGTGCCAGCGCTAGGTGCGTGTGCGGAGGTGTGGCAATATGAATTACGTCGAGCCTGTCATCGGATAGCATGCGGTCAAAATCCGTATACCAATGCGGAACGGAATAGCGAAATGCGAGTTGTTCAGCCAGGATAGGCTCGATGTCGCAGACAGCCACCACGTGGGCACTGTCGAGCTTTTGAATTTCCTCGATGTGGCCGTCGGCGATTTTCCCGCAACCGACAATACCAATATTCAGCATCCTTTTTCCTCGATGCCTGCGCCAGCCCCTTCGAGTGAACTGATAGGCGGTGCGACTAAGGGGTCGCGACATTCCCGGATGGCATCAATCGCAAGGTACATCTGCCACGCGGTGACGAAATGAATAGAGCACTTGCGCCGGTTTGCTTCTTCCACGAGCAAGTTGAATGCTGATTCGAGCACGTCCTCCAATAGCGCGGCAGAATTCCGTTCTTGCGCTCCATGCGTATATAACTTGATGAAGCTGTCGGATCCAATGCGCGGAGCCAAGTCCACCCACCGCCTTACGCGATAGGGTGTGGCTACATTTCCATGGCGAATTTCGCCGGTTTCGAGTCGAGGAAGCCAACGGTCTCTCCAGCGCATACCGATTGGCCCGGGAATCATCAGTAGGTCGCCCTCGGTTCCGCCGCCGGGCGTAACGGGAACACCGCCATCATACGATTTCGGCCTCTCCGGATCGTCCGTGCAGTAATAGATCGTATTCACTAAACGAGCCTGGGTTGCAGAATCGCCGGATGGCATTGTGAAATCAGCATAACACCCGAGTTCACGCAGCAATCGGATTTCATCGTTCAATCCGCACCAGCGACCATCCGGGCGCGAATTGTCAAGGGCCCAGTTACCGTGAATGAAGCCGAAAGTCAGCTTCCCATCACACTCGCGGAGCAGACCGTGGTCTCTATGTAAAACCCTGCAAAAGCGGGTTATGCGATCGATAAAATCCTGGCGGCCTTCGCCGTCATGATGAAGATGGA
>CAYOOS010000277.1:0-6061 GCA_964405585.1 uncultured Acidobacteriaceae bacterium
TGACGCAGATCGACGACGCGCCGAAGATCAAAGACGGGCCGACGAGCAAAGAGCAGCCGACGAACAAAAACGGGCCGACGACAAGACTCGAGGAGGCCATGACGAACCATGTCCGTCAGGAGAACATAGCCACACAGATCCGGGTACGGGAAAAACGAGTTGCGTCAGAGATTAATGACCTAGGCGGGAATTCCTACGTTCAGGGCCAACACCGAAAACATTAGCGTCAGCAACTGAAGCCACATGTCCTAATCTCAAACGGCCGCTACCTCTGCGATGTATTCCGGGTGCGCACCTGCGACAAATACTCTGGCGGCCGGAATTCAACCGTGACGTCCTGTTGAACTTGGACAGGCCTTGTGTTCAAAAGGGTGGGCCTGTAACGCCACAGGCGAATCGCACTCATGGTAGCAGGAAGAAGAGAGATCGAACCGCTGACGAGCTTCACATCCAGCACCTGGCCGAGCTGCCCGATGGTGGTGCGAACTTTTACGGTTTGTGCCAATCCATATCGATCCCCTGCCCTTGAATAACGAGGCCAAACGAAGTAGACGAGTTCACCCGCCTGCAATCGAGCGGGTTTATGAGCCCCAGCGGGTCCGAACTGCGGAGAAACAAGGACGGAAAGTTCCGAGGTCATAGCGATCGAAGAAGAGGCGGCGATCGGTTTTTCTGGGAAGGTCACCCGGAACGGTTTGCCGCCACGGGCTGGGACAGTCACAAGGATCGCGGAAGGCGGTGACGAGTGTGGCGCCGCGCCCGTCGCAGTCGTTACCCTGCGTGTGACGGGATTCTTCAGCGCGCCACTTATTGGGCCATCAGCCCTGGTTGAATGTGTGGGTTTCTGACTTGCGGGTGGCGGCCCGTTTCGCGCGATTAGCCCGGCCGCGCCCTTGCGCCCCGAACTGGATTCGGGATTAAGAGATGGCCTAGATTCTCTTGTCAGAAATGAATTTGAATCTGCGGAAGGCACATTTGCGAGAGACTCAGAATCCCGGGTGCTTTCCTTGGACTTTTCTTCGGAAAGCGTGGCCTGATCGAGTTTATTTGCACCCAAGGAGTTATCGGAATCAATGAGGGATCCGCTCGTTACTGTCGAAGATGGTCCGGCCGAACTCACGTGGGTAGCGGAATTCTCAGGCGGTCCCTTGAGAGATTGATCGGATGGGCTTTCTGGCCGCGATTCATCCGTGTCTGGCGCGGGCGGGTTTACCGCAGCCGTATTAGAGGTACTTGTTGCCGGCGGAATGGAAGTTTGCGAAGTCGTGTCGCTTGGGCGATTAGGCAGTGCCGGTGCCGTGGCATCAACAGCCAGGATTGTTTTCTGGGCGTCTCGGAGGCGTTTTCCGAGTGAGCCTCGTCCCACTGTGAGCCCAACGGTAAGACCGATCACCGCGAACAAGAACACGACTGCGAATGCGGCGACCTGAAACCCGGATATTTCCAAAACATGTTTGCGTGAGGGGGAATTTTCGTTGCGATCCGTTGAGTACCTGAATCCTGGCCGCAGTACTCCCGAGCCAGAACCGGAGATTGGACTATCGTGGTGCACTTCTTCCTGGAGATCTTCGACAGACAGTGGCGAGTCCGCATCCAGAATCTCAGGCGTCACGATCTTAGATGCGAGAGACACCGTGTGCGCAGTCTGCTCGACCGGAGAGCATTCGTCTTGCTCAGGGAAGACACTTACAATTGGTTCTTCTGCAAAGCTTTCGGGGGTTGCGGGGATGTGCCTTTCATCCGGCGCCGGCGCAAAGATTTCAGTTGCTTGAGCTGACTCTCCGCTCGTTTGGGCCGGCACACCCTCTCCCGGCCCCGTCTTATTCCGCTGCGCGATTTCTATGAGTGTTGCCAGCTTGCCGCCCGCCTTTAACAGTGCGTCAAAGACGTAGGAAATATTCTTCGGGCTGCACTGAAGCTGCCGGGCGGTTAGAGTCAGTCGGATGCTTTCGTCGATATCAGCCTGCTGGCTTTTGGAAAGAAAGTCCCGCAGTCCGGAATAGAGCGCGCCGTTTTCGTAATTCTCTCGCCACTCAAGCATTGCCTGGAGACGGCGATTGGCGTCCTTTTCCAATTCTTGTTCCTGCTGTTCTGCGGTGGCGAATTCGGCGAACACTTCTGCTTGACCTTGGGGTAAAGCCTGGGTTATTTCGGTCAAACCACCTCGCAACTCCCGAACCTTGTTGGACGGTAAGGATGTTTTGCGACAGACCCACTCTCCTCGGATCTTGTCGAAATCAATCGAGGCGCGATACTCATGTGTTTTATACTTGAAGACTGGCAACGGCTTGAGCGGTGGCCACCTGCCGGCCAGGAGTAATTTCATCTCCGCCTGTTGCACTAGAGACGCGAGTCCAGCGAGGTTGGGCCTGGATCGCTCGTGATCGTGCATTTTCATGATTCGATCTGAAGAGTTCTACCCGCCACGCGTTTTTGCCGGGGTGCGACCAGTAAATTTATGGAGGCGGTCGGAACTTTCCCGAGTCTTGTTAGCCCCCAACCCCGCCCGGCGGGATTAGTTGCTGGCCTGCGTTCAATGAGACTTCGTTTTGCCATTTCCTGAGCCATGTTCTAGGGCAGCTTGCGATCAGCTCGAAGCGCTATGGCCGGCTGGCGGCGGAGCTTGCTCCTGTTTCGTTCAAGCTCTGCATTTTGAGGCACATGCAAAAGGGTGGCGAGCGGTCTATCCGCTACAAGCAGAGGAACCAGTTGGGGCAATCCGCTTTGTGCTGTGCTCTACGGGTATGCGGATAGGTGAGGTTCTTGCGCTCTGGCATGAAGACTTGGACTTTAACCGCCAGTTGATCCACATCCGAACATCGGTCTACGCGGGAACTGTGGGAACGCCGAAGAGTGACCCGAGAGATTACTAATCGCTGTAAGCTGCTTGACCTCTCGGCAAGGGAATAATCCTGGCCTCCAGTACTCTCATTGCCGAAGAGCGTGGTGGCGAGGGTGGCAGCTAGCTCGTACGCATGCTTGAGAGCTTCCACAGTTTCGGTTCTCGCGCCGCGAAAGAGCGCAAAGCAACGCGCCGAAGAAATCCTCCTTGTTTAATGCCGCACCCTACGTAGCGAAGGAGTTGCTCGTCGCCAGCACCGGACTGAAGAGCGGCGCCATCTTTGCCGCTTCGATCAGCGTGGTCTGCAAATGCTTGTTGCGCTGCTTCGACAGCGGAGTGCGTTGGATTGTGCCGCCGGAACTCTTCTCTGCGCCACACAGTCCGCAGTACCTGATGGCTTTCTTGATCGAGGAGAAGCGCTGCACATCATCCACTTCCAAGGCCCACGATCAACTTTGATACCGTGCGGAATATCTGCACCGGCCTGTCACAAGAGCCGGCAGAAACCCATGCAAACCAGCTGTATAGACGTTCGCTACTGTGTTATCTGCACAAATGGCGCGACGGCAGGCACGCCATTGTTGTTGACCAGGAACAGCATATAGTAGCCCGGTGGGGCGAGGTACGCATTGGCCGGAGCGGTCAGGGTCAATCCACCGCTGGTTTGTTGAAAGGTCACCGGAACGAAGCGCGTGTTCTGATCGAAGAAGTGCGTCACCGCGCCCGTGCGGATGAGCACAGCGGATTGGATATTGGCGGCGTCCGGGGTGCCCACGAAGAAGCCGGTGCCGTATGAGATTTGCGCAGGCGGCGCTTGGGTAATCGTGGGGCGAGCGCCCTTGAAGAGGTACGGCGGCGAAAAGAACTCTGCGCTGTCTTCGTCTGGTACATTTCCGAAGTCCGCTCCCATACCGGATTGCAAAACGCGCCCATCGGGTAGCAACAAAGCGGTGGAGTGATATTCGCGAGGCGTATGCATGGAAGCCATCGTCGTCCACGTTTGCCTTGCGGGGTTCCACAACTCTGCCGCATAAACCGCGTTGGCAATATTGCCTCCGTTTCTGTCGGTCTCTCCGCCCGTAGCCAGCACCGTGCCATCCGGCAGCTCGGTTAGGTTGAGGAAGCTGCGCGGGTACGCCATGGAGGGGATTTGCACCCAACTCGGTGAAGGCTGCGTGGTATCCATAACGAAAGTGGTGTTGGAGGAGGAGCCAACCACTTGGCTGTCGCTGGCACTACCAGCCTTCATGATCAACCCGGGGAGATTCATCGTGGCGCTGCCCCCATCGACGATGCGCGGGTCAAGCACGGTCCAAGTCTGCGAATTGATATCCAAAATTTCCGTGTCCGTGGCGTATTCCGAACCGCCTACATGAATGACGCGCCCGTCTCCCAGCATGAACATGAAGGGGTAGGTCTCGAAGGGATTGTTGGCGCTCGCGAGCGATGACCAGGTATTCGTGCTGGGATCATAGATTTCCGGTATGCCTGCATTGCTGTGGTTGGTGGTTTGCCAGCCAGCGGTGACCAGGATGCGGCCGTCGGATAGAGGCGTACCGGTGGGATACCAACGCCGGTACGTCATGCTGGGGATCATGGTCCAAGTGTTCTTCGAAGGATCAAAGATTTCCGCGTTGGATATGCCAATATCCGCGGTGCCCGATCCGTAACCTCCTATGGAGAGAATGCGTCCGTCGGAGAGCGCAGTTGCACCCGAGCAGAAAATGTCGACGGAGGTGGAAACATTCGTGAAGGTGTTGCTCGTGTAGTTCCAGACGGTGACGGTGGCCCCGTCTTGGTAAAAGAGAATGTCGTTGTTGTAGAGCAGGATCAAGTTGACCGCGACTGCAGGAGTGGAAACCGGAGATGACCAACTGCCAACGACAGCTGGGTTGCCGGAATTGTCGACGGTCACTGTGACCGGCGCCGCCGTGGCGGATTGGCCTCCCGTGTCGGTGACGGTGGCCGACAAATTGTGGGTCCCAGCGGTCGCCGTGGTTGTGTCCCATGTCAGCGAATACGGAAACGCGGTTACTGCGGACCCGAGGTTGACGCCGTCCAAAGTGAATTGGACGCCGGAGACC
Source organism: uncultured Acidobacteriaceae bacterium (assembly GCA_964405585.1). Taxonomy (GTDB): domain Bacteria; phylum Acidobacteriota; class Terriglobia; order Acidiferrales; family UBA7541; genus Acidiferrum. The sequence continues at coordinate 4,927 of CAYOOS010000277.1, forward strand.
GGGTAGGAAGTATCCGTTACCGCCGCGGTGATGTTTGTCAAACCCGAAGCCGTGGCACCCGGGGCCGGCGCTGACAGGTTGATCGTGGGAGGCGTGATTCCCCCGCTACCAGTGATCGCCGGGAGGACTTCCGCGATGGAGAGATTGTAGCGGTCAGTTGTCGGCGACGTGTCCTTGATTGTTACGGTAGTTCCCGGTACGGGGTTTGTATTGTTCTGCAATTGCACCCAGTAGGTGTCGCCTGTTGGCGTCAGGTATTGCTGCTCCAAGCTCTGTCCAGCGACGGGAACGCGCTCAATAGCGTTGTCGAAGTCATTGCCCACGCCGAAGACCCAGGAACCGCTGCGTGTGGTAACAAGAGACGCCGTGGGCGCTCCGGTTTTCGCGTTGGCACTTGCGATCGCGCCAATCGCGCCGGAACCGTTGCTTCCAGTGGTGTCGACACCGGTAAAGCTGACGATCGTTATCGAGGCGACGACTTTCTCCGAAAGAGTAGCGCTCACCGAAACATTACTCAGAGGCGCTGCGGCAAACGCCCGCCATATCTCCGACGAACCACTCTGCACGTTGGTGCGCAACACAAGAGTCCAGGTGAGGCCGGCGCCGCTCATCCCCGTCACCGTGGTGTTTGTTCCGCTCAAATAATCCGTAGCAACAAAGGCAAGCAGCAACTCATTGGGCGATTCGGTGGAGAATGACGGCGTGGTGATGGTGGCAGTCGCTGAGGGCGCATTGGTGAAAGTTTGCACATCGATGGCCAAGGCGGCACTGCTGGCAGCCTGCCCGTTGAAGGGCGGCGCAGTCGCATTGGCTCCTGCAATCGTTACCGTTTGTAGCGTGGGGCTAAAGGTATAACCGCTCTTGCTTGGCGTCAGCGAGTAGGTTCCATTAAGCAAATTCGAAAAGGCATAGTTGCCTGAAGCATTGGCGGTCGTGGTTGCACTAGCTGCGCCACCCAAAGTGATCAAGGCGCCAGCGCCGTCGCTGGCTGGCGCAATACTGCCTGAGATACTCCAAGTCGGAGGAGGGGTTGCACCGAAGTCGATACCGGTGACATTGGCGTCGCTGATGGTCACGGATTGGGAGGAAGGACTGAAGGTGTATCCGCTCTCGCTGGGTGTTACCGTGTACGACC
>CAYOOS010000278.1:0-6040 GCA_964405585.1 uncultured Acidobacteriaceae bacterium
CAAGGCCGGCACGCGCAACTTCACTCCAGGAAGATTGATACCCTTGTGTTCGCCCAGCACCCCTCCGTTGACCACCTGGCAGATCACTTCTTTCTTGCGAATGCTTTCCACACGCAGTTCGATCAGCCCGTCCGAAAGCAAGATGCGGTCCCCGGATTTTACCTCGTGCGGTAGCGGATGAAATGTCGTGCAGACCCGGGTCGAATCTCCCAGAATCTTCGCCGTCGTAATCACGAATTTCTGTCCCGCGCGCAACGTCACCGTCCCGCCACCGGCCAGGGCTCCCGTCCGGATCTTTGGGCCCTGAAGATCCGCCAGGATTGCGATGGGTTTCTCGCATTCCATTGCCGCTTCGCGCAACATTGCAAAGCTCTGCGCATGCTCGGCATGGGTTCCATGGGAAAAATTCAAGCGCGCCACGTCCATGCCCGCTTCCAGCAGCTTGCGTATCATGCGCGGAGACCGCGTCGCGGGGCCTATGGTGCACACAATTTTGGAATGGCGGGAATTCATTCGCTCCCTCTCGCCTGTCTACACATCGCAAATATTACTATTTCGTGACGCAAAACTCCGCAACAATCCGCGTCATCAGGTCCACACCTTTTGCAAAGGCGGTCAGGGGAAGGCGCTCATCGTCGCCGTGCATGCGGCGATCATCCTCGTCGGTGAGTGGAAAAGGCCTCAGGCCGTAAGCTTGAACACTGTGCAACCGGAGTTGTGCCGAATCGGTTGCTCCAGTCGACATAAACGGCAAAACTGGTGCACCACCAAACTCCCTGGCGCATACCTTGGTGAGTGTCGCGTAGAAATCTGTCTCAATCGACGAATTGGGGGCGGCAAGCCCGGCATCGGCTTGCACTTCGAAGCTCACCAGCGGGTCATCGACCAGCTTCGTCAGTTCGTTCAGCAGCGCATTTACCGTATCGCCCGGCAGCAGTCGTATATTCAAATTCGCACGCGCTTCCGAAGGAATCACGTTGGCACGCACCCCCGCCTGCAGAATCGTTGGCGCAATCGAATCGCGCATCATCGAGTTCCATAGCGGATTGGCATCCGAGAGAAATCGTTGCGCGTGCTCGCCGCGATCCGGCGTATCCACCACGCGCATCCACTTTCCGATTTCTTCGTCCTCGATGGGAGCCAGCCCTTCAAAATATCGCCTTGTTATAGAAGTAAGATGAACCGGAGCCGAATACCCTCCGATCTTGGCCACAGCCGCGGCCAGATGCACCACGGGGTTATCTTTTGTTGGTATGGACGCGTGTCCGGCTGTGCCCTTCGCAATTACCGTCACGTTCACCGGCACTTTTTCGTCCGCTTGCACCGCCACATACTGCACTTTACCGTCTTTTCCCGCCACCACCTTGCCGCCTTCGTTGATGGCATATCCCGCCGCAAATTTATCCCAGTATTTGGCGATCAGCGTTTTCAGGCTGGCATCGCCAAACTGCTCTTCATCGGTCGTTGCCAAAAAGATGACGTCTCGATTCAGGTGTACGTTGGAACGCTTCAGTGCGATGAACGCAGCCAGGTTCGCGGCCAGCATGCCCTTATCATCGTTCGACCCGCGCCCGTACAGATATCCATCCTTGATAACTCCACCGAATGGATCAACCGTCCACTTGCTGCGGTCCACTCCCACCACATCCATATGCGCAACCAACAGCAACGCCTTGGACGGATCGGCCACCGCGCTGCTCTGCAACCTTGCCACCAGCGCGCTGCGTCCCGGCGCCACGTCCAATATCTCCGGCGTGATGCCTTCTTTGGTCAGTATCCCGGCCAGGTACTTCGCGGCAACCTGCTCATTCCCGGGCGGATTGGTTGTGTTGATTTTGACCAGTTCCACAAGCCAGTCTTGCGCCTCGCGGGCCAGCCCAGATGTGTCTCCCACCAGGGATGGGGCAACGGGTATCCCATACGGAGGCGGTCCCTGCCTGACTTGAGCGCGAAGAATGGCGCCATCCCCCACCAACAGGGCTAGCACAACCGCAATGGAGAAGCTGACTCGCTTCCAACTCACGACTACACCCCCAGTTTGAATCTGTTAGGCAACAAGTAAAAAACATACTAACATGCGAAACGGTAGCCTTCGGCAGGGGTCTCGGGTTGGCGTTGCCTAAGTTGCACCTTTCCTTGTGCTTTCGCGTGAAACCACGCCGGGCTGCTCGGCCGCATCATAGAACTGAGGGCAGGGGGATACGTATGACCAGTTGGCATTCCAAGATCGTCAAACTTACCGTAATCGGCACTGTGGTGATCCTGTTAGGCTCCGGCTTGGCGGCACAAGCCCCTGAAGGGCCTCAGACCTCCCCGCCAGTCCAAGCTAATCCCACTCCGCCTAATCCGAACCCCGCCCCGCCTCAGGAAAAACCCAAAGAAGGCGGCGTCACGATTGCCGTCGAAGTTCCTGTTGTCACATTGGACGTAGTCGCAACCACATCCAATGGCGACCTGATTCCCGGCCTGAAAAAAGAGAATTTCGTCGTCCTGGAAGATGGCCAGCCTCAAACCATCACCAACTTTGGCACCGGCGATGCCGCCATCACCATGGTCGTTTTGGTGGAGTGGAGCAACGTTGCTAATGGTTGGTTTTCTATCTATGCCAAGTATTGGGCAGCAGGCTTATTCCCGAATCTGAACCAGAAAGACTGGGTCGCACTGGTCACCTTTGACATGAAGCCGCATATGGAAGTGGACTTCACTCAAAATAAGGATGAGGTTCTCAACGCCGTCTATCACCTCTATTTTCCCGGCTTCAGCGAATCCAACCTCTTCGACGCTCTTCTGGACACCACTGACCGCCTCAAAGACGTCAAAGGCAAGAAGTCCATCCTGGTCCTAGCGAGTGGCAGGGACACCTTCTCCAAACATACGCTGGATCAGACCCTCAAACAGCTCCATCAGACAGACGTCACCATCTTTGCCGTGGGCGTGGACAAGCCAATTACCAACGAGCTCCAGATGCACCGGGCGCTCGGAGGCATGAAAGAAATTGAATACCTGCAGGCCGAAAACCAGTTGAAGACAGTGGCGCAAATGACCGGAGGTATGGCTTGGTTTCCGCAGTTCACCGGCGAAATCCCGGGCGTGATGCGCACCGTAGCCGATTTCCTGCGCCACCAGTACACCATCACCTACTCACCCACCAATCATGCTGCCGACGGTAAATACCGCAAGGTCAAGGTCCAATTGGTTGCGCCGGATGGCGGCCCGTTGACGGTCCTTGATCAAAAAGGAAAGAAACAGAAGGTCGTCGTCTACACTCGTGAAGGCTACCAGGCACCCAAGGGTGGCGTCGGAGACTAAGCCGCTCCGCGCAATCTAATACCCGCGCGCGAAGTCCACTCGATTCGTTAGTTCGCGCCCATCGAACCACCGTTCCAGCAACTCGATCAATAGTGCGGTCTCGCGCTCCCACAGCCGCTCGCTGATCGCGCTGGTATGCGGCGTGATGAACAGGTTCGGCGCATGCCACAGCGAGCTTTCCGGCGGGAGCGGTTCCGTGGACGTTACATCAAGCGCCGCGCCACCCAGCTTTCCTTCCTTCAGCGCTCGCACTAATGCCTCTTCGTCCAGAAGCGAACCGCGCGCCACATTGATCAGCCGCGCGCCCGATTTCATTTGCGCAATTTCTTCCTGCCCGATCAGGTGTCGCGTCGCGGCCGTCTCTGGCGCTGCGATCACCACGTAATCCGCTTGCGGCAGCGCGCTTCGCAATTCCCCGGCCGGCAGGATTTTTTCTGCCAGTGCCGTGTCGCCTTTTCCGGACCGCGTTACACCCCAAACCCGCATCCCGAACGCCAGCGCCCGCCGCGCGATCTCTTTCCCAATCGATCCGAACCCCACGATCAGCAACACTCGGCCATTCAGTTCCGTCAGATGCTGCGGCAAATCCCAAAGCGCCTGTTGGGCCCAATGGGCGCCGTCCTGCTGGCGCACGGAATCCGGAAAGTTCCTGGCCAGTGCAAGCATCATTCCGATCGTGTGCTCCGCCATCGGCACGGAAAAAATGCCCCGCGGATTGGTGACCACTACGCCCGCACCGCGCAACTCCGGATACATCAGTTGCGCCACGCCCGCCGCCGTGGAATGAATCCACTTCAGCCGTTTGGCATCCTTCAGTTGTTGTGGCCGCAGGGAATAGCCGATGAAAATATCCGTGTCCGGTAATTCTTCCGCCAACTGCGTGTAGTCCGGCAAGTGCACCACCCGCATCTCCGGCCACCGTGTGCGTATCGCCCGAGCCATCCCGGGCTTTGGTCGCCATTCCGTGAACGGGTGCCACACGCAAATAGTCAGTTTGGTGTTTTCCGGTCGTGTGCGATCCATGCTTTTAGAGCCACGTCCAGTGATTCATTCGGTTCCCACAGAATGCAGGAAAATAGTTCAACTGTCATCCGGGGCGGAGCGAGGTATCCGCTTCCCGCGCGACACGCGGCGCAACTTTACCTTTTTGCAAGAACCCGCAAATCGCGCCCGGTCATGTCCGAAGGCGCGGGCTCCCCCAGAATCCGCAACAGTGTCGGCGCAATGTCGCGCAACGCGCCACCAGGAGCAAGGCTGAGCCCCGTCTCTTCGGAAACGCAGATCAGCGGAACCGGGTTGGTCGTGTGATAGGTATGCGGCCCTCCCGTCACTGGGTCGATCATGGTTTCCGCGTTGCCGTGATCCGCGGTGATAATCCAAGCTCCTCCGCGCGGCTTCATCGTCTGGTAAATGCGCCCCAGTCCTGCATCAACCGCTTCCACGGCTTTGATCGCCGCTTCCAGCTTCCCGGAATGTCCGACCATGTCCGCGTTTGCGTAATTCATGATTATGGCGTCGAATTCGCCCTTCTCGATCGCGTTCACCACCGTGTTTGTGATGCCCTCCGCGGACATTTCCGGCTTCAAATCATACGTCGCCACCTTCGGCGAAGGCACCAGGATACGCTCCTCCCCGCCAAACGGTTTTTCCACCCCACCATTAAAGAAATACGTCACGTGCGCGTATTTCTCCGTTTCCGCGCACCGCAAATTCTTGTACTGCAACTCCTGAAACACCTGCGCCAGGATGTGCTCCAGTTTTTCCGGCTGGATCACGCACTTCAACCAGTCCCATTTCTTGTCGTACTTGGTCATGCCCACAAAAAACAGATTTTTCGGCCGCTTCGCATCCACGAACTTGTCGAAGTCCGGCGCCTCTAGCGCAAACGTCATCTGTCGCGCGCGATCCGCGCGGAAATTGTAGAAAATCACCGCATCGTCATCGTGAATAGGTCCAACCGGAGGAGCCGTTGGTCCTTCGCCCCGCGTAATCACCACCGGCTTCACGAATTCGTCGGTCACGCCCTGTTCATAGCTGTGCTGCAGCGCGGCCACCGGATCGCTGCTCTTCGTCTCCGCCTCGCCGTGTGCCAGCGCGCGGTAAGCCAGCTCGACGCGCTCCCAGCGGTTGTCACGGTCCATCGCGTAATAGCGCCCCACCACCGTGGCGATTTCGCCCACGCCCAGTTCGCGCATCTTCTGCTGCAACCGCCGAACGAAGTCCCGCCCGCTGTTGGGCGGCGTGTCGCGCCCGTCCATGAAGCAATGTACGAACACTTTCTCCACTTTGTATTGCTTGGCCATTTCCAGTAGCGCAAATAAATGGTTGATGTGGGAGTGCACACCGCCGTCGCTCAGCAGTCCGATGAAGTGCAATTGCCGTTGCCGCCCGCGTTCCATGGCCTGCTGGAACAGTGGCACCTGATCAAGCTGCTTGTTCGCGATCAGCAGGTCAATGCGCGTGATGTCCATGTGCACAACGCGCCCCGCGCCAAGATTCATGTGCCCGACTTCGCTGTTTCCCATCTGCCCTTCCGGTAGTCCCACGGCCGGTCCTGAGGTCTGGATCAGCGTATTCGGAAATTTGCGCAGTAGTTCGTCATACGTAGGTTTGCGCGCCAGAGCGATGGCGTTGCCCTTCGTTTCGGCTCGGTAGCCCCATCCATCTAATACGGTGAGTACAACGGGTTTTGGTCGTTTGGTCATAACCTGACAGGATACACGGCTTCGCT
>CAYOOS010000279.1:0-6031 GCA_964405585.1 uncultured Acidobacteriaceae bacterium
AAGAAAATCAGGAACACGAGCGCCACAAGATAGTAATTCCTTGGCATCGGGCCTGTCATGGTTCCTCTATTCTTTCGTCGTTACTTTTGTCGCCAGAGCAAAGCGCCCGGGTTTGACGCCCGCTCGCAGCGCCAACGCCAACGTGATCATCTGCACCGGGAGTATTTCAAGAATGGGTCCAATGCAGTTTGGCGCGGCCGGGAGCACGCACGGTGCGAAAGTGCCGTCCTCTCCCACCCATTCGGCTTGGCCATGCTGTTCGCGAATGTCGCGCAGCAGCCCGGCATTCAGATTTCGGCTCCTCCCACTTCCCGAAAAAACCAGCACGAAGAGTTCGTCTCCGAGCATTTCAAACGGCCCATGCCGGAAAGCCGCGCTGCTCATTCCCTCCGCGGGAAAATGAGTGGATTCCTTGATGATTAACGCGCCGGTCCCCACTGCCGCCAACGATGCCCCTCTTCCCACGAGGATCAAATTGCGGACGTCGCGGAGAACACCAGCAAAACTTCCCACATGCTGCTTCCACGTGCTCAGGTACTCGCGCACCGCCGGCCCCGCACTCTGTAGCTCGTTCCGGCTCTTTTCCAATTCGCGCCCGCACATTACGTCGCCCAGCCACTGCAACGCCGCCAGCGCCGTCACATACGTCTTGCAGGAAACGGAAAACTCCTTCCCAGCTCGCGTCAGTACCACTGCTTCGGCGCGCCTCGCCAGCGGACTGTCCTCTGTGTTCGTGATTGCGATTAAAGGCGACTTTCCCTGATTCATGTCCAGCAGCCGTATGACTTCCGCGCTCTGCCCCGACTGGGACACGGCCACGAGCAGCGTTTCTGGCGAAAGTAGGTTCTCCTGATGATGTATCAGCTCCGACGTTTCCACAGCCATCGCCAGGATTCCGCATTGGATGAGCTCCAATTGAAGTGGATGTAGCGCGTGGAACGAGGAACCCATCCCCGTCAAAATAACTAAACGAAACTCTCCTTTCTGTGTGCGTTCGATCAAACGCTGCAGTCCAGTAGGCACTTCCAACTTGGCGACAGTCTCTTCCAGCGCTCGCGGTTGATCCAGAATATCGCGACTGTATTCGCCATCTACCGCTGTGATATCAGATACCACGGCCATCTCCCTTGATGCCGAACCGGTGATGCCACACTCGCGCCGCCCCGATCAGGTTGGCGTCTTCTCCCAACGAAGCCAGCGCCAATTCCGTCTTCCCGTAAGGAACAAATGCGCAACTCGACGCAATGATCTCCCGCATCCTTCCTAAAAACAGATCCGCGCTCTTCATCACGCTCCCGCCCAGCACGATGACGTCGGGGATAAACGTCGTAACCAGATTGGCCATGCCGTAGCCGAGGTAGCGGGCTTCGTTCTCAACTGCGCGCATCGCCCACGCATCCTTCTCTCGAGCCAATTCGCAAATTCGTTTTGCCGTCAGGCCGGATAGATTCGGGTAGTCCGCGGGCGCATTTTGCTGCATCCATGCGACCATCGCCGGCCCCGCCGCCAACGATTCCCAGCAGCCATTAAAGCCGCACCAGCACTTCGGCCCCGACGGATCGATTATCACGTGGCCAATTTCGGGGTGGCTTTGCGCCACACCGCGGTAGATCTTTCCGTCGAGAATCAATCCCACGCCGATGCCGGTTCCAATCGTTACGTAGATCAAGCGCGGTCTGTTCTCCCCCGCGCCCCAACTGGCCTCGCCCAATGCTGCGGCATCCGCGTCATTTTCGATGGCCACGGATACCTGGAAGATTCGTTCCAGGTCCTTGACGGGGTTCTTCCCCTTCCATGTCGGGAAAAAATTGACCTCGCCGATTTCTCCCGTAAACGGATCGATCGGTCCCGTCGACCCGATGCCGATTCCTGTAATCTCCGCATTTGCGCCGGCCGCTGCGTCCCGTAACATTTGTGCCGTCCGCTCCAGCGCTTTGCCGTACCCCAAATCCGCGGATGTCGGTGATTCGAACCGGGAGCGTACGCGCCCGTTGTTGTCGACCATGCCCACTGCGATTTTTGTTCCGCCGATATCAACGCCGGCAATCATCGCTTCCACTCCACGATCGCTGCGTCAAACGGCGCAATCTCCAATTGCCAACTGGATCCATCCATAGCAATTGGTTTCGGCCCGTCCACCGCAATCCGGGACACGGCACGTACAGGCGATGCCGCATGGACCGTTACTTTCTGCGTTTCAAAACTGTGATTCACCGCGACCACATACCCGCGTGTTGTTCCTACGAGCACGGACAATTCAACGGACGGGTTGTCCACACGGAACGCCGGTTTCACCTCCACCCATTCTCGGAGAGCGGCATACAAACGGTATGTGTCTTCCTGCTTCTCAAACACTGCCGGCGCTTCCGCTAGATAATGTTCCAGCGGATAAGCGCTCAACAAAGTTTTGCCCGAACCAATTTGATTCGTAACCAGCGCCGGATGGCCGTCTTGATCCACGGCGATCACTTTTCCGCTGCTCACTTCCAGCAGCGTTCCCCAGGATTGAATCGAAGCCGAGGGCACCGCGTAGTGCAGGGTGTCTCCCGGCTTGAAATCCCCGAACGGTTCTGTAAATTTCAGGGTCACTTCCGAACTGACAATCCGGTCCACCATGCGTGCTCCAAACAGCGAGTCCATCTCCGGCGCCGCGGAATCCGCCGAAAGCGAGGCATACAAAAATCCGCCGCTCTCGACATACTTGCGCGCCTTCGCATAGAAATCGCTGTGTACGTGCGTCAGAAATGGATCACCCGTACCAGTCACGGGATAGGGAAGAAAAATCATCGCGTGCTTGTTCCAATCGGAATACTCGCGCGGGAAGTCCGCTTTCAGACCTGCGCGGCGCCCCAGCACAAACGAGGTCAGCGCCGATCCCATCAGCAAGTGATTCCCGGTGCTGATGTCCGCTTGTGGCCTCCCCGGTATCGCATCGCCATCTGAAATGGAAGCGTAGGGAGTAACCTCCGGTCCGGTCAGCCCGAAACGCGAGAAATCGCCGTGGATTTTTGCCCACTCGTCCGGAATGATCACTCCGATGTCAGCAGCCGCGGGCGAAAGTCCCGTCAAGTCAAGTTGCCCCACTATTTGCGCAATCTTCTTGAACTCCCGGGCCAGCGGCTTGTCCTGCCGGTCCCAAGTGGTCATTCCCCATCCCGTTTCCTGCGGCGTCCGCAAATATGGCGCCTTATGAAACTGCTCGGGCGAAGCGTCCGTGTAACACCACAGATCCACTCCGATGCTTCCCGCGCCGATCCCGGAATAGATCTGTGCCCGGTCGTACGTCGCCACGCGCTCCGGCGAAAACTGCGCAGTCGATGCCCCCATTTCATGAATCATCACCGGATGCCCGGCGCCCTGCGAAAGCGTAATTTCGAACGCCGCTCCATACGTTCCGCGTACGGATACCAGGGGATCCGGGAATAAATCCGTCACATACAGCGTGAACGGATGCACGCTGAAAAAATCCACGGAGCCCGCAATCATGTCGGCGCGGAATGGCCCGTGCGTTACCTCCTGGCCGCTTGTTCCCACAACGATCGGGTGCAGCTTGTCGTATTTCCGGATTCCATCAACGATGAGTTTCGTCCAATTGATCGCCATCGCATCCGTTGTCTGGCCGTCCACGATCCAGAACGGAGGTTCATCCGTCAGGTCCCAGCCGATGATGCCAGTCTCCTGCGCGTACCTACGGCCAAACTCCGTCGCCAAATTCGTTTCCAGCCTTAGCATCTCCGGGTCCGCGTGCGGGTGACGCCCATGCCGCCAGGGCACATCCCAGTAGGCTTCTCCCACCTCGCCGCCGATGAACAAACTGGGGTGCAAGTAAATCTGATATTTGTGCGCGAGGGAAACCAGGTAGTCCAACTGCTGGAATGCGATCGGGTTGTAATCCCCCGGGCGCGGCTCAAACCACGGCCACACCATGTCAAAGCGCACGATCGTGTATCCAAGTTCGTGCATCTTGGCGAAGTCCGCCTCAATGTCCTTGGGATCCCACTGCACCGGCCATTGCATCGCGGCCTTCGCCGGCACCCAGTGCGCCCCCACGGGAATAAAGCGCTTGCCATCATGCGTGAAATACGTTCCGTCAAGATGCACCGCGGCGAGCTTGTGAGTCTCCTGCGGTTTGGTATCTTGAGCGATTGCAACCGAGCCAGCGAAGAGCAATACCCACGCAAGCAAAATCTTTCCCAGCCAACCATTACTGTGATGATTCATAGGACCTCGTGGAGCGAATACTTACAGTGGATTCTCTCAGAACCGGAAGAGCGCAGCGACCTGCAATTGTCTCGATGAATGCACCGTGCTGCTGATGGACCCGGACAGCCCTGGAATATCAACGGTGTTATTCGGCGGAGCGAACTGTGGAGTATTGAATAGATTGAAAGCCTCGCCGCGAAGTTCCAGGCTCAAGGCTTCTCTCAACTTGAATTCCTTAAATGCGGAAAAGTCCACGTTGTACTGCGCCGGGCCGCGAAGACTTCCGGGGCCGGCGTTTCCATAGAGGCGCGCGAATGTCTGGCCTGGAGCAAGCGCGGGGTAATTGAACGTTGTGGGACTGACCTGGCCGTACGCCACGGGGTTGTACCAGCATTGCAGCGTCTGCGAATTCGTGGGGCATCCCGCTTCGGTGGCGTTGCTGAATGCGTACGGATTCGCATAAACATTGGGGCGTGCGCCCCCGGAGCCGGTATTGGTGTCGTCATAGGACAACAGAGGCGTGACCGCTTGGCCGGAATACATGGTGATGATGCCGTTCAGTTGCCAGCCACCCGCGACCCAACGAACAGGCCCATCAGAATTCAAATACCGTTTGCCAGGGCCAAAGGGCAATTCGTAGGTCCACGCGGCGGTGAACTGGTGCCGAAAATCCGGGCTCACGTCGCCCCGCTCTGCGCGCATGTCGTAAGTGTTCTGCGGCTCAGGGCCAACGACTTCATCTTCGTCTGCAACGCCGATGCTGTGCTGGAAAGTGTAACCGGCCAGCATCGTCCATCCCGCGGAAAACCTCTTCTCAAATCGCACCTGCAGGCTGTGCGAAATCATGCTGGCGTCATTTGCAGACGTGCGAATCGCGGCAATTTGCGGGACCGTATTGTAGTAAGGTCTGCCGTAGTTTGAACCGAGGCCGTCCGCGCAGTACGGATCCGTCAGTGTCGGACACACCTCGAAATTGGAATCCAGCGGCTGCAGCGCCTGATTCAAATTGCGCAAATAGGTCAGGTGGACGCCATGCACTCCCACGTAGGCCACTTGCAGAATCGTGTCCTTGGCCAGTTGCCGCTCCACGTTCAGGTTCCACTCCTGTATGGATGGCGTGGGATTGTGGAAGAGGATGGCGCTCGCCCGGCCGCTCGGATCGCTCAAGCTGGAAGGTGGCAGGCCGCCGGAAGGATCGGAAGGCGTGGCGAAACCCGTCGAGAGCTGCAGGTTCGGAATCGAATTGGCATTGAACTGGATCGTTTGATTGCCAAACAACCCGGTGGGATTGTAGGCGAGTTCCGCGTCATTCTGATCCGCCTGCAGACTGTAGAAAATCCCATAACCGCCGCGCACGACGGTTTTTGAATCGTTGAATGGCGTGTACGCAAACCCGATGCGCGGCGCAAAGTTCTTATAGTTTGTTTGCACATCAGCGGTGTCGCTCACTCCGGCCATGCTGGGAGCGACGAACTCCCCCGTGGCAAAGTCGAAATTCGCGATGCGATTGTGCTCCTCGACCATCGGCGTATAAATGTCATACCGCAAGCCCAGATTCAGGGTCAGCTTTGGCAAAACTCGAAAATCGTCCATGAAGTACGTGCTGATCTCCCACCAGCTCATCCCAAATGAACCCGCAAGCCCGTCGCGGAACGAATAGATGGGATTGCCAAGCAGAAAGCTCGCCAGCGAACTCCCGGGATCATCCGTCGTGTCGTTGATGTTTTCCGTGAATTGCTGATCGAATGTGAAATCACCGCGCGGGTTCTGCGTTTGAAAGAATCCATGCTGTCGCCGGATAACATCTCCGCCTACCTTGAACGAATGC
>CAYOOS010000280.1:0-6007 GCA_964405585.1 uncultured Acidobacteriaceae bacterium
GAGGGAGGTTTTGACGGGGTAAGAAGCGGAGCGGTATACTCCGCGAGAAGGGAAATAGAACGGAGAGACCCGTGGGTGTCATAGACCAGAGGTTTGAAAAGAACGTACTAATCACGTCGGTGGACTACGTATTCAATTGGGCGCGGAAGAGTTCGCTGTGGCCGCTTACGTTTGGGCTGGCCTGCTGCGCGATCGAGATGATTGCGTCCACGACGTCGCGGTTTGATATGGCGCGATTCGGGGCGGAGGTGTTTCGGCCATCGCCGCGGCAGGCGGACCTGATGATCGTCTCGGGAACGGTGACGCTGAAGATGGCGCAGGTGATCCAGCGCGTGTGGCAACAGATGCCGGACCCGAAGTGGTGTATATCGATGGGAGCGTGCTCGAGCGTGGGCGGGCCATTCAATGCGTATTCGGTGCTGCAAGGTGTGGACCGGATTGTGCCCGTGGATGTGTATGTGGTGGGATGCCCGCCGAGGCCGGAAGCGCTCTTTTATGCATTGTTGAAGCTGCAGGACAAGATTGATGATATGACGCTGGCGAAGCGGCCGACGGAAGTGAAATTGCGGCCGGAAATGGTGGAGGATTTCAAGAAGAGCGTGATGGTGGCGCAGGTGGCGGAGCCGAGTAATCAGTGATCAGTTTTCAGTAATCAGTCAAAGAAAGCAAAGAATGAGGTTTTGCGAGTTTGGCCTGTTGTGTGAAGTGTGAGTGGAGCTGTTAGGCAAGATTCCGAGGATGAAGAAGGGATTAGACAGAGATGGGATTCGTTCGGACGGCGAAGGTGGGGGAATTACCGGCGGGGACGGTGCGGGAATTTCACGTAGAAGGAAAAGCGATTGCGCTGGCAAATGTTGGCGGGACAATTTATGCCATCAACAACACGTGCCTGCACCGCGGCGGCCCGCTAGGAGAAGGAGTGCTGGAGGGCAAGGTGGTGACTTGTCCCTGGCACGGATGGCAGTTTGACGTGACGAGCGGGAAAGCCGTGCAGAATCCAGCGGCGGGGGTGGATTGTTACCGCACGGAAGTGCGCGGGGAAGATATATTCGTGGATGTTTAGGGCGAGGAAAGGGCTGCGAAGAGGCTCGGAGCCATCCGGGCAGCCTACTGTTCTGTTAACTTATATAAAATAAAGAAGTTAATGTTGGTTTTGTCCTGAAAAGCAGGGTGTGTTGACGTTTTGGATGTGGAAAACCGCCCTATCCCTCATATTTTGTTTGGTTTTCGTCTTGCAGACGTGTATATTGCAGCCGAATCTGGTGCCGATGGTAACTGTAACTTCGCAGACCCGACATTATTGGATCTTCAGCGCAGACCCGCATCAGTATCACTGGGATACGTTATTCGTTAAAGGGAAAGAGATGTGGCATGGGGCTGGGTCAAAGCCCGATGCGATCCGTGCGCTGAAGCAAGTGAGGAAAGGGGACCGCGTGCTGTGCTATCACTCCACGCCAGAGCGGTCCTTGTACTCGATCGCGGAGATTACCCGCGATCCCTATCCCGACCCACATGATCTGAAGGGGAAGAACCTGGTGGCGGATCTGCGCGCATACGAAAAGTTGCCGCGGCCGGTGACGCTTGCGGAGATGAGAGCGAATCCCGCGGTGAGGAAGATGAAGCTGCTGAAGAACGTGCGGCTGATTATTTCGGCCCTGAGCGAGGAAGAGTACCAGGAGTTGTTGCGGATGGCGGGAATCGTGGCCATGCCGGGAGTGCCGCTGCTGTAAGGGGAACGGCAGAAAGCCCACCAAAGCTTGACCTTTTCCACAAAAACGAGCGAACATTTGGCGGCAGAATCCGTCAATACCTACAGTGGTGTGTGCGAACTTCCAGCCAAAAAGCAATGAGATGAGAGATACGTCCGGGGCAGCGGTTCTTTTGCGTCAGACAGATTTCTGGTAGCGCGGGGTCGCGAACGTAGAGGGCGGGGCGTGAGTGGAGTTGGCAATAAAGGAATCGGAATTCAGAAGGTGGGCAAGAAGCAGCAAGATAGCGTAACGAGGTGCGAAGGGGGAACTGTGAGGACACGAATCACGCTGTTGGCGATGGTTGTGTTGTTGTCGACGGGAGTGGGAAGCGCGGCGGAGCAGAAGCCGCTGCTGGCGCAGCAACCGACGGTCAGCAAAACCACGATTGTATTCACCTATGCGGATATTTGTGGAGCGTGCCACGGGAAGGCGGCGTGGCGCGGCAACTGACGACGGGAGGCCATGAAGGGTCTGCCTTTTTCTCGCCCGATGGCACGCAGATCGCCTTCAGCGGACAGTACGACGGAAATACGGATGTTTACGTCATGCCTGCCGCCGGAGGCACGCCGAAGCGGTTGACATGGCATCCGGACCAGGACGGAGCACTAGGCTGGACACCGGATGGCAAGCGAGTGCTGTTTGTTTCCGGCCGCGATGCGTACGCGGATTTTACGAGGTTCTATACCGTGCCTGTGGAAGGCGGTGTGGCGGAAGTACTGCCGATGTGGCGGGCGTTTGACGGGCAGTATTCGCCAGATGGAACGCGAATGGCGTATGTGCCGAATTTCCAGTGGCAGCAGGCGTGGAAGCGATACCGTGGCGGGCAGACGACGCCGATATACATAGTGAATCTGAAGGACCTGCAAATAGAGAAGGTCCCGCGTGAAAACTCCAACGATGCAAGCCCCGTCTGGTATGGAGATACGGTCTATTTCCTGTCTGACCGGAACGGGCCAGTAACACTATTCGCATACGACACGAAAAGCAAAAGCGTCAAGCAAGTCCTGGAGAACAAGGGACTGGACCTGAAGAGCGTATCGGCGGGGCCGGACGCGCTGGTCTACGAACAGTTTGGCGGAATCTATTTGTTTGATCCGCAGAGCGGGAAATCGTCGCGGGTGAACATCGAGATCGCCGGTGACCTGCCCGCGACGCGGCCACACTGGGCGAAGGTGGGGGACAAGATTCAAAACGCGGGGATTTCGCCGACGGGAGCGCGAGCGGTGTTCGAGGCCCGGGGGGAGATATTAACGGCGCCGGCGGAGAAGGGAGATATACGCAACCTGACGCGGACAACGACAGTGGCGGAGCGTGATCCGTCATGGTCGCCGGACGGAAAGTGGATCGCCTATTTTTCCGATGAATCGGGAGAGTATGCCTTACATCTAGCCGAGCAGAGCGGACTGGGAGAGGTAAAGAAAATCAACCTGGGGACACCGGGGTCATTTTTCTATTCACCGATGTGGGCTCCGGACAGCAAGAAGATTGCGTATCAGGACAAGCGGCTGAACCTGTGGTACGTGGACATCGAGAAAGGCATACCGGTGAAGGTGGCGACGAATCTGTTCGATGTTGGCCCTTCGTTCAGCCAACAGTGGTCGCCGGACAGCAAGTGGATTACTTACGCGAAGTTTCTGCCGAACCACTACCGCGCCATCGACGTGTACTCGGTGGAGAGCGGGAAGAGCACGCAATTGACAGATGGGATGAGCGACGCAGCGTTTTCCGTTTTTGACCGCGACGGGAAGTATCTTTATTTCGCGGCGAGCACGGATGAAGGTCTGGGCCTGAGCTTCCTGGATCTTTCGGGATTCCAGCGGCCAGCATCACGCAGCGTGTATGCCATCGTGCTGAAGAAGACCGATGCGAATCCGGTGGAGCCGCAGAGCGACGACGAGAAGATTGCGGAGAAGAAGGACGAGGAGAAAGGTAAGGAAGCGGACAAAGATAAAGGCAAGGATAAAGACAAAGATAAGGGTAAGGATAAGGACAAAGCGAAGGACGGGGACAAAGACAAGAAAGAAGAAGAGGTCAAGGTCACGATCGACTTTGAAGGGATCGGGCAGCGGATTGTGGCGTTGCCGATCAAGGCGGCGAACTACGTTGGCCTGGACGCAGGCAAGACCGGAATCCTATTCCTGGGGGAAATTCCTTCGATTCCGGCGCTGGATGGGCCGACGCTGGCGAGCGAGTCGAAATTTGATTTGAGCACGCGGAAGACGGAACCGTTCGTGAGCGGGATCAGCTCATTTTCGGTTTCGGCGAACGGAGAGAAAGTGCTGTACCGGCAAGGGCCACCGCAAGGCGGACAGTGGTTTATTGCCGCAACGGCGGCGGCACCAAAACCGGGCGAAGGGCAACTGAAGCTTGACGGGATGGAAGTGTATGTCGACCCGCGCGCGGAATGGAACCAGATGTACCACGAGGTGTGGCGCATCGAGAGGGACTTTTTCTACGCGCCAAATTTTCACGGCTTGAATATTGCGGAGACGGAGAAGAAGTACGCGCCGTATTTGAGTGGAGTGGGAGGGCGAAACGACTTGAACCACCTGTTCGTGGAAATGCTGGGCGAACTGACGGTAGGACACATGTTTGTATTTGGCGGAGATGTTCCCGACGCACCGAAAGTGAAGGGCGGTCTGCTCGGCGCGGATTACAAGGTGGAGAACGGAAGATACCGGTTCGCGCGGATCTTCAACGGCGAGAACTGGAATCCGCAGTTGCGGGCACCGTTAACGCAACCGGGAGTAGACGTAAAGGTGGGGGATTACCTGATTGAGGTGAACGGAAGAGACGTGAAGGCGCCGGCGGAAGTTTACAGCTTCTTTGAAAACACCGCGGGAACGCAAATCAAGATCAAGGTGGGGCCGAACGCGGATGGGAAAGACGCGCGGGAAGTGACGGTGGTGCCGGTGGACAACGAGTTCGACCTGCGGAACCGCGCGTGGGAAGAGGACTGCCGCCGGAAAGTGGATGAGCTAAGCGGCGGTAAGCTGGCGTACGTGCACGTTCCGGACACGGCCAACGGCGGGTACATCAACTTCAACCGATTCTACCTGGCGCAAGAAGACAAACAGGGAGCCATCATTGACGAACGCTACAACCACGGGGGAGCGATCGCGGACTACATCGTGGATTTGATCGGAAGGCCGCTGCGGAGTTGCGTGACAACGCGCGAGGGAGAGAAGTACTGCTCGCCGATGGCGCAAATCTACGGACCGAAGACGATGATCATCAACGAGATGAGCGGATCGGGCGGAGATGCGCTGCCGTGGATGTTCCGTCAAGACAAACTCGGGCCGCTCGTGGGAACGCGGACGTGGGGTGGACTCGTGGGCATAGGCGGGTATCCATCGCTGCTTGATGGCGGGTACGTGATGGCGCCGCGAATGGCGATTTACGGGCTGCACGGACAATGGGAAGTGGAGAACCACGGAATCGCGCCGGATATTGAGGTGGAGAATGATCCGGCGTCGGTGGCTGCGGGGCACGACGCGCAACTGGAGAAGGCGATACAGGTGACAATGGAGGCGCTGAAGAAGAATCCGGTGGTGATACCGGAGCATCCGCCGTATTCGGACTACCATCAGAAATAAGGCGGAGACGGTGGACGGATATCAGATATCAGCGATCAGGAATCGCGGAAACTGGAATTACATTAGAGGGACTTGGAGAGCAGCCAGGTCATTAGCTGGGGCTCGGCGTAGGCTTTGTCCCAGGAGTTGTGGCCGACGCCGGGATATTCGGTGTAGCGAACATCGGCACCGTCCGCTTTGAGAGCTTCAATCATCAGACGGGATTCGGCGACGGGGACGGTCGGGTCTGCGTCGCCATGGAAAACCCATAAGGGGAGCTTTGTGCCGATCTTCTTGGCGGCTTCGAGGTAAGGAGTGCGATCGGAATCGGGCTGTTTGCGGGACTCATCGGGATGAAGGATGCCGCCGCAGATGGGCACGACGGCAGCAAACTTGTTGGGATAGGTTGCCGCGAGGGCCCAGCTTCCATAGCCACCCATGGAAAGTCCGGTAAGATAGGTGCGCTTGCGATCGCCCTTGAATTCTTTTGATGCGGCGGCGAGAGCAGCGAGGGCAACTTCTTCCATATCCGGCTTATCCCAGCTGTGATCCTTCAAGCATTGCGGCATGACGACGACGGCGGGGAAACGCGAGCGGTCATTGCGGATGGCGGTGGCGATGCCGACCTGGGTTTGGATGAGGCCGTCTGCGCCGCGTTCGCCGGCACCGTGAAGAAAGAGG
>CAYOOS010000281.1:0-5982 GCA_964405585.1 uncultured Acidobacteriaceae bacterium
CCGAAGGCGGCTCCATCTTTCTCGACGAGATTGGTGACATCAGCCTGAAAACCCAGACCGATCTACTGCGCGTCCTCCAGGAGCGCGAAATCACCCGCGTTGGCAGCACGCATCCTATCCCGGTGGACTTCCGCTGCATCGCCGCCACCAACAAGAAGCTCGAGCAACTGATCGAGGACGGCCGCTTCCGCCCCGATCTCTTCTATCGTTTAAACGTCTTCCAGATTCAACTGCCGCCGCTGCGCGATCGCAAAGGTGATATTCCGATTCTGGTCGAGCATTTTGTGCGCAAGTTTTCCGCCTCGATGAACAAGCGCATCAATCGCGTTTCGCCGGCCGCCATGGGCCTGCTTGACCGCTACCAGTGGCCCGGCAACATCCGCGAACTGGAAAACGCCGTCGAGCGCGCCATGGTTGTCGCGCAGGAGCCTGAAATCCGCGAGGAGGATTTTGCTCTCCGTCTGCCCCTTGCCGAACATCAGCCGCGTACTCTGGAAGACATCGAACGCGCGCACATCCTTTCGGTTCTCGAAGATTGCAAAGGCAACCAGACCCTCGCTGCCGAAGTTCTCGACATTGATCGTGTTACCCTGCACAACAAACTCAAGAAGTACGGTTGGAAGCGAGTGACCGCGGACGCCCTGTGAACCTGATTCAGCTACTCCCGTTTGGCCCAGCCGCCGCGGAGACGCTGTCCGAACTCCGTGCGGGCCTCGAGCGTGAATTCTCTGTCCCGTGCGAAATTCTTCCGCCAGAGCCGGAACCGGTGTTCGCGTTCAATCTCACTCGGCAGCAATATTCTTCCACGGAAATCCTGGCGGCCATGCTCAAGCGTAATACTCCGCCGAAATGGCGCCTCCTTGGCGTCACCCCGCTGGATCTCTATATCCCCATCCTCACGTTCGTTTTTGGGGAAGCCCAGTTGCCAGGCACTTGCGCCGTGATTTCTTCGCACCGCCTCACACAGGAATTCTATGGATTGCCAGCCGATCCCAAACTGCAGCACCAGCGCCTTCTCAAGGAGGCAGTCCACGAACTCGGCCACACCCTCAATCTTTCGCACTGTGAAGACTACCAATGTGCGATGGCTCCTTCTCACGGCGTGGAGTGGATTGACCTGAAAACCAGCCGGTACTGCCGGGATTGCCGCACTGTTGTCGGCGTCCGGCCCACACTCAAAGTTTTCAAATAATTTCAGCGAGCCCGATCACCCTGCTATCTCAGCCCGGTAGAGGCTCCCCGGCTGGGGCTGGCTGCGTCTTCTTCCGTGGCACGATCATTCGTACCACCACGTAGAGCAGGGGAATGAAAAGCAAATTGAGCGTCGTTGCCGCGATCATGCCCCCAAAAACCGTTGTGCCCACGGAAACGCGCCCGGCCGCTCCGGCTCCTTCCGCGATCACCAGCGGCACAACGCCTAGAATAAACGCCATGGAAGTCATAAGAATCGGCCGCAGCCGGATTCGCGCCGCTTCCACTGCCGCATCCAGCGTTGATAGGCCCTGCTCCTGAAGTTGCTCCGCAAACTCCACGATCAGGATGGCGTTCTTGCTGGCCAGGCCAATCAGCATCACCAGACCGATCTGGCAGTATACGTCATTCGTCAGGCCGCGCGTCCACAACGCGCCAAGCGCTCCGAGCAGCGCCCCCGGAACCCCGAGCAGCACGATGAACGGCAGTACATAGCTTTCATACTGTGCCGCCAGCGTCAGGTATACGAAGATCAGCCCCAGCCCAAATAAAATCACTGCTTTTCCGCTGGACTCGATTTCTTCCAGCGACAACCCGCTCCACTCGAACTTCATGCCTTGAGGCAGCACTTTCTTGGAAAGATCGCTCATCGCCGATATTCCCGCGCCAGAGCTGAGTCCCGCCGCCGCCGACCCGTCAATTTCCGCCGAACGGAAAAGGTTGAAGTGCGAAATGACCTGTGGGTTCTCCGTCTGCTCGATTTGCACGACATTGTCCAGCGGAACCATTTTTCCAGTGCTGGATTTGAGGTAATACGTGCGAATGTCCTTGGCGTCCGAACGGAACTGCTGGTCCGCCTGCAGGTAAACTCTGTAAGAACGATTATTGAAATCGAAATCGTTCACGTACACCGAGCCCATGAACACTTGAAGCGCGTCCGTAATCTGGCTCAAAGGCACTTGCAGGCTCTTCGCTTTCTCGCGGTCAATTCGTACAAGGTATTGCGGATCGTTGGCGGTGAAACTCGTGAAAAGTCCCGTAACCTTTCCGCTCCTGTTGCCTTCTGCCACCAATTGATTGGCAGTGTTGGCGATGGTCTGCAGGGAATTGCGCCCCAGGTCCTCCAATTGATAAGCAAAACCGCCAAATGTTCCCAATCCCTGTACGGCGGGTGGATTAAACGACACGATGATTCCGCCCGGAATGCCCAGCAACGGGCCTCGGATTTTGTTCAGGATGGCGAAGGACGTGTGCTCTTTTCCCTTGCGCTGGCGGAACGGCTTCAGGTTGATGAAGATGATCCCTTTGTTGGGAGCGTTACCGGAAAAACCGAAGCCAACGACGGTGAATGCTCCGTCGACTTCAGACACGTGCGAAAGCAATTCCTCGGCCTTGGCACAGACATCGCGCGTGTATTGCAGTGACGCCCCCTGAGGTGTTTGCACCGCAATCATCAGATAGCCCTGATCATCCTCGGGAAGAAATCCTTGCGGAATCGTCCGGTAGAGCCAGAAAGCCAGCGCCATGGTTGCAACGAACGCCAGGAGGAAAGCGTAGCGCCGCTTCAATACACCATGCACCGTCGTGGTATAGAGTCGCGACCCGCTCTCAAAGATCCTGTTGAATAAAACGAAAAAGATGTTTTGTGCCCGCTCGCGATGATGCCCAAGGAAGATGGCGGAAAGCGCCGGGGTCAGCGTGAGGGCGTTGAACGCGGAGATGGAAACCGAAAACGCGATGGTCAGCGCGAATTGCCGGAACAGAATTCCCGTTGTTCCCGGGAACAACGCGACAGGGATAAACACGGAAACGAGCACCAGCGAAGTTGCTACCACCGCCCCGGCCACCTCTTTCATCGCCACGGATGCCGCATTGTGCGGCTCGGTGATGCCCTCCACAATGTGGCGCTCCACGTTTTCGATCACCACAATGGCGTCATCCACCACCAATCCCGTCGCCAGCGTGATTCCGAACAATGTCAGCGTGTTGATGGAAAATCCCAGCAGCTTCACGAATATAAACGTGCCAATCAGCGAGACGGGAATCGTTACCGCGGGAATGATCGTGCTGCGCCACTCCTGCAGGAACAGGTACATGACCAACAGAACCAGCAGGATGGCCTCCAGCAGCGTGATCAGCACGTCGCGAATCGATTCGCCGATTACAGTGGTCGTGTCGAACGCCACGGCATACTTCAAGCCTGGCGGGAAGCCCTTCGAGAGTTCCTCGAGTTCTGCCTTGGCCGCGCGGTCCACGTCCAGCGCGTTTGCCCCTGGCAATTGCGTCAGGCCGATGCCCACGGCGTCGTGCCCGTTAAAGCGCAACAGCGAACCGTAGTCCTCTGCGCCCAATTCCGCGCGCCCAACGTCCTTCACGCGGACTAGGGTGCCGTCCGTTCCAGTCTTCAAAATAATGTTTTCAAATTCATGGGGCTCCGTCAGGCGGCCAATGGCGCGCACGCTTATCTGATAAGCTTGCCCGGTTTCGGCCGGAGGTTGCCCCACCTGTCCCGCCGCAACCAGCACGTTTTGTTCTTCCAGTGCGTTCACCACATCCGTGGCCGTCAAGCCGCGCTGGGCCAATCGTGACGGGTCCAGCCACATGCGCATGGCGTATTTGCGTTCGCCAAAGATGAAGACGTCGCCGACGCCTTTCACTCGTTTCAGGGCGTCCCGCACATACACGTCCAGGTAGTTGCTCATGAACAGGCTGTCGTACTGGCCCGTTTCCGAATACACGCCCGCGCCAAACACAAATCCAGAGGACTGCTTCGTAATGATGATGCCGGTATTCTTAACGGCGTTAGGCAAGCGGCCCTGCGCCTGGCTAACGCGGTTTTGCACGTCCACCGACGCCAGGTCCACATCGCGCGTCACGTCGAAGGTTACGGTAATCTGGCTGGTGCCGTCATTGCCGCTGCTGGAAGTGATGTATTTCATCCCAGGACTGCCGTTGATGGCTTGTTCCAGCGGGATGGTCACAGCGGATTCCACGGCTTGCGCGTTTGCGCCAATATAGTTGCTGCTCACGACGACTTGCGGGGGCGCCAGGTTCGGAAACTGTGCAACGGGAAGATTGGGAAGCGAAATAGCTCCGCCAAGAATAATCAGCAGCGCGCATACCGTCGCGAACACTGGACGTCGGATGAAGAAATTGACAAACAACGGTCTGCTCCGCCTTTCTTCTCAAGCATGCAGATTGTTGCGAACTTCCAGGTCAGCTAGCGGCCTTTTGTTCCCGGCGACGGCCCACTGCCCGCCTCTTTGCCGCTCCCCTGTATTAACTCCGTGACCGGTGCTCCGTCCTGCAGGAATTGCGTGCCAGACACGATCACGTGGTCCCCCGGCTTTAATCCTTCCACCACGGGGTAATCATTACCGGTAATCTCTCCGAGTTTCACCAGTCGCTGGCGCGCCACCGTTCCCTTGTCCTCTTTTACAGCCAGAAACGCAAAGAACTGCCCGTTGATCCGCTGCACCGCCAAAACGGGCACCACGGCTCCTTGCCGATCTCCCCACGTAATCCTCGCGCGTACTTGCTGGGCGATGCGTAAGTTTGCCTTCGCGTTGGCCACCGCCGCTTTGGCCAGCACAGTCTGCGTATCGGAATCGACTTCGGGCGAAATGAACGTGACTTGCGTCTCTGCGCGTACCGCGCCATTTTCGTCCAGCAACTTTACCGGCAAGCCCAGCCGCAACTCTCGCGCTCGCGAAGCCGGAATGTACAAGTACGCCTCCAATGCTCCCGGTTCATCCACCGTCGTCAGCGGCGTCGAGACCGTCACGCGGTCACCCGTGCGCACAGGAATATCTCCCACAATGCCATCCATCGGCGCGCTCACACGGTAATAGAGCAGTTCCACTTTCTGTTGTTGGACCTGCTCTTCCAGCGATTTCAACTGCGCGGCCGCGGAGTCGTAATTCGTTTGCGCATTATCAAAGTCCATCTTGCTGATGACCCCGGCGTCGAACAGCTTTTTCGCACGTTCCAGGTTCGTCTTTGCCAGCCGCAGCGTGGCCTCCTGCGAAGCGCGTGCCGCATCCTGGCTCTTCAGGGTCGCCTCCTGCTTCAGAGGGTCAATCTGTAGCAGCGAGTCTCCCGCCTTCACTCGGTCTCCCGATTTCACCAGAATCTTGGTGATGTACCCTTCCACTTGTGGGTTAATCACAGCCGAGTGCCGCGATTTCAGGATTGCCAGGTACTCGGTCGCATCAGCAATGTTCTGCGCGGCAACCACTTGAACCTGAACGGGCATTGCCGGGGGCGCTCCACCCGCTGCGCCTCCGGCGTTGGGTTTTTCTCCGCATCCGCTCAAAAGCATGCCAGCAAGCAGCATCACAGCGAGCGCACTCGCCCCAATCCAGGTTCGTTTTCCGTTTCTAGCGGTCATAGTATGTAGGGTAAGTGTGAACATAGGGGTAAGAACCCTTTATGTTACGACAACCGGCGCAAAGTCTGTATCGGAAAACACACCACAACGTTTAGACGCAATTTCGCGTTTTCTGGTTTTGGAGGGATGCTCTAATACATGTCGGAGGGATCGATCTTTTTGCCGCTCAGTCCCAGTTGCAACACTTCGATATCCTGCGGACGGTCAAACACTTTGCCGGGATACAGCCGTTTGATAATCACGCGCAATCCGCCAAACGCCACTCCCACCGCCGTCGCGATCCCCATGAACAACCCGGTGAACAGAAAAATCTTCACCATGATGGAAACCATCGGCGGATCCGTCGCCGTGTGGCTAGGTTCGTTCCATGTCACTTCCGTTTCGTAATTCACCTCGTCCCG
>CAYOOS010000282.1:0-5969 GCA_964405585.1 uncultured Acidobacteriaceae bacterium
TGCGGCTGGCAAAGTTGCGCGGTGTGAAGGAAGCGGAAGTAAACGTGGAAGAGGTGATCGACGCGCTCACCCGTTTTGCCAACAACGCGATTCATCAGAACGTGGCGGAACATGGATTGAGCGTGTCCATTCGCACCGTGGTGGATGGACGAACCGCGCGGGTGACGACTAATCGGGTGGACGAAGATTCGTTGCGCGCGGCACTGGAAAATTCACTGGCCATGGCGGCGAGCCAGCCGAGGGATGCGAAGTTGCTTCCGCTGCCTGGGAAGCAGAAGTATCGCGCACTGCAGCGATTCGTTGGTGCGACGGCGGCTCTGACCGCAGAGGAGCGGGCGCGCGCGGTGAAACGGGCCTGCGATCTGGCGGACAAGCGCGGGCAGATGGCCGCGGGTATTTTCCAGAGCGGACAGAGCCAGACGGTATTGTGCAATTCGCGGAGACTTTTCGCGGCCTACCGGCAAACGCAAGCGGAGTTTTCCGTAACCATGCAGCAGGGCGCAGCGGCGAGTTGGGCGAAAGCGAACGCCGCGGACGTGCGTGCCATTGATCCGATCGGGCTGGCCAAGAAAGCCAGCGAGAAAGCCGAGCGAGCGCAGAATCCCGTGGAACTTGCTCCCGGGCGATACACGGTAATACTGGAGCCAGCGGCGGTCCTCGATCTAGTAGGTTTCCTCTTTTACGACTTTGCCGCGACGGCCGTGGAGGACAAACGCTCGTGCTTTTCCGGGCGGCTGGGCAAAACGCTGTTTGGCAAAAGCATCACCATCACCGACGACGTCTATCACCCGGAACAATTGGGCCCGCAGTTCGACGGGGAGGGCATGCCGCGGCAACGCGTGGTTCTGGTGGACAAGGGTATGCTTTGCAACCTGGTGTATTCGAGGCGTTCGGCGAAGGCGGCGCACGCGAAGCCCACAGGCCATGGCTTCGCGCTCCCGAACGAATATGGGGAAGCAGCGATGAACCTGGTGATTGCGGGAGGAAGCTCGCCGGTGGAAGAAATGGTGCGAACGACGGAGCGAGGGCTGCTGGTCACGCGTCTGTGGTATATCCGCGAGGTGGACCCCTATGAAAAGGTGATGACGGGAATGACGCGGGACGGATTGTTCCTGGTGGAGAGAGGCCAAATTGGCCGAGGGGTGTGGAATTTTCGATTCAATCAATCGATTTTGCAGATGCTTGCAAACGTGGAGATGCTTGGCCCGTCGCGGCGAGCCAGCGGAGAAGAGTCCTTTGAAATGGTCGTTCCACCTATGAAAATCCGCGAATTTCAATTCAGCGAAGTCACTAAGTTCTAAGGAATTAGGCAGGGAAACGGGCGGCGGAATTCCGATACATCCCAGAAAAATTCTGCATTGTACATTCCGAGGTGTGGCGACTATTACACTAATATGTGTAGCCGCCGCGCGCCAGCGCCCAGACGGCGCCAACCGAACTGGGGTCACCCGGACCATGACGCTTGTGGGACGGGATTTATTGCGCGCTTGAGCGGCCCTCCCACCCACGAAGTACTCCAACAAGCATTGCAGGCGCTGGAACGGTTATCTCACCGCGGCGGAGTGGATGCCGACGGAGCGAGCGGTGATGGCGCGGGTCTTTTGACCAGCCTGCCAACGGCTTTTTTCCGGGCGAGGGCGGCGGAACACGATATCCAGCTTGGCGAACTCTTTGGCGTGGGGATGCTGTTCATTCCTGCTAACCGCGTGGCTGACGCTCGAGTGGCGATGGAAGACGCGATCGGGCGCGGGAAAATGCGGCTGGCGGGATGGCGGCGCGTGCCCGTTAATGCCAACGCATTGGGCCAGCGCGCGTTTGAAAGCATGCCGGAGATCTGGCAATTCTTCATTGAACCGACGCCGACGAAAACCGAAGCAGCCAATGCCGGCGCGAAATTCGAGCGCAGCCTGGCATTGTTGCGCAAGCGGGCGGAGGCGTGTCTACCGGAGCGATGTTACCTGTGCTCGCTCTCTTCGCGTACGGTCGTGTACAAAGGCCTGCTGACGCCGTGGCAGTTTCCGCAGTTCTACGAGGACTTGCGCAGCACGGAGTTTGCGGCGAAATTCGCCATCTTCCACCAGAGATATTCGACGAACACGCAACCTTCCTGGCAATTGGCGCAGCCTTTCCGCTACGTGGCGCACAACGGGGAAATTAACACCGTGGTTAGCAACCGGCGGTGGCTGCGCGCGAAAGAGCGCGAGATTCGCAAGCATATCGGCGTGGGGAAATGGTTCCGGCTGCTGGAAGAAAACGTGAGCGATTCCGCG
The DNA here is from genome assembly GCA_964405585.1 of uncultured Acidobacteriaceae bacterium. GTDB lineage: Bacteria > Acidobacteriota > Terriglobia > Acidiferrales > UBA7541 > Acidiferrum. The sequence goes on from CAYOOS010000282.1 coordinate 2,271, forward strand.
AGCTTCGACAACGCGCTGGAATTGAAATTGTTGACGGGGAAGAGCGTGGAGTCGGCGATGCTCGAGTTGGTGCCGCCCGCGTTTTTGCACGACCCATTTCTCTCTTCCGAAGTGCGGAACGCGCTGGAAACGTTGTCGCATGAAGGCGCGCCGTGGGATGGCCCGGCGGCAATGGTGTTCAGCGACGGGAATTCGGTGGGGGTGAAGCTGGACCGCAATGGATTGCGGCCCATGCGGTACACCGTGACGCACGACGGATTGGTGATTGCCGGTTCGGAAACGGGATTGGTGGACCTGGAAGAATCGCGCGTGGCGGAGCGTCACCGGCTGGGGCCAGGCGAGATGATCCTGGCGAGTCCACAGACTGGAGTGCTGCTGCACTGGAGAGAGTTGCTGAAGAGCGTGACGTCGCAAGTGCCGCGCAAGGCGGTGAGCCACACGCGCAGGCTGAAGCTTGAGGGGACTCCCACGCATGCTCTTGTAGAGGAGCCGAAGCGTGTTGCCGGTGCGGCGGGATGGAGCGATGACCAGTACAAAATATTGTTCCGGCCGCTGCTGACCGGCAAGGAAGCGGATTGGAGCATGGGCGATGACGCGCCGCCTGCGTTTCTTTCGACGCTGGCGAGGCCGCTGTGGGATTACTGCAAGCAGCGATTCGCGCAGGTGACGAATCCGCCGATTGATCCGTTGCGCGAAGCCCACGTGATGTCTCTGGAAGTGCCGTTGGGCCACGGGCAATATTTGCCGGGACCGATTTTGAGCGCGGGAGAATTCGCGGCGTTCAGCGAGATGTTTGCGCCCGTACAGACTTTGGATTTCAGCTTTCCTTCCACACAGGGAGTTCCGGGTGGGCGCCGTTGTTTGACTCAGTGTCTATCTACCCCTCTGAGTAACGGCGAACGCCCGGGGCTCCTCCTCCTTTCCGATCGCAAAGTGGGACGCGATCGCGCGGCGCTGCCGGCGCTGCTGGCACTGGCGCGCGCGTGGAAAAACCTGGTCGGGCAGGGACTGGCCGATGTGCCGGTGGTGGTGGAAACCGCGCAGGTCTATGAAACGCACCACGTGGCGATGCTTCTTGCGGCGGGAGCGAGCGCGGTTGTGCCGTACCTGGCGGAGGAATTTGCGGAGCAGGAAGAAGCGGGCGGGTTCGAGAAAGTACGCGCGGGAATGTACGGCGGATTGCGAAAAGTGCTTGCGCGCATGGGGATTTCCACACTGGCGAGCTACCGCAATAGCCACCTATTTGAAGTGCTGGGGCTGGATGAGGATATTTGCCGGGACTATTTTGAAGACGCGGGATTTTATCCCGGATCGAAGACGCTGGATTTGCTGCTGCAGGATTATTTGAAGATGCACGCGGCGGCCTACGGTGGAGCGAGCGAGGATCTTGCGGACAATGGGCTGTACCGTTTCCGCAAGGGCGCGGAATTGCACGCCAATTCGCCAGAGTTCATACGCCGCATGCATGCGCACGCGAAGCAGCCGGATGCGCAGCACTACACCGCGCTGGAAGATTTGCGCAAAACGGCGGGGACGACGTTCCTGCGCGATTTGCTGGAGATGCTGCCGGAACAGGCGGTGGCGCTGGAGGAAGTGGAATCGCTGGAATCGATTTTGAGGCGATTCAGCACGCAGGCGATGTCGCTTGGATCGTTGAGCCCGGAGGCGCACAAAACGCTATCCGTTGCCATGAACCAATTGGGCGGGCGCAGCAACACCGGCGAGGGAGGCGAAGATTCCCATCTTTACGAGGTGGAAGGCGCGTCGTGCAAGGTGAAGCAGGTGGCCTCCGGCCGCTTTGGCGTGACCAGCGAATACCTGGTGCGTGCAGAAGAGCTGGAAATCAAAATGGCGCAGGGCTCGAAGCCCGGCGAAGGCGGCCAGTTGCCGGCAAAGAAGGTGACGGAATACATCGCGCGCATCCGCCACGCAACGCCCGGCACGCCGCTGATTTCGCCGCCGCCGCACCACGATATTTACAGTATCGAGGACCTGGCGCAGTTGATCCATGATTTGCGCGCAGTGAATCCGCAAGCTCGCATCGGCGTGAAGCTGGTATCCGGCACCGGGATTGGCGTGATAGCGGCGGGCGTAGCCAAGGCCGGGGCAAATGTAATCACCATCAGCGGGCACAATGGAGGAACGGGTTCTTCGCCGCTGACTTCGATTAAGAATACGGGGTTGCCGTGGGAAATTGGTTTGCGCGATACGCACGAAACGCTGCTGCGTGCCGGGTTGCGTTCGCGCGTGCTGCTGCGCGTGGACGGTGGCTTGCGTTTTGCCCGCGACATACTGATCGGCGCAATTCTGGGCGCGGACGAATTTGGATTTGGCACGGCGGCGCTGGTCGCGATTGGTTGCGTGATGGCGCGGCAATGTCATCTGAATACTTGTCCGGTGGGCATTGCCACGCAGGATGAAACGCTGCGCACGCGGTTCAATGGAAAGCCCGAAATGGTGGTGTCGTACTTCCGTGCGCTGGCGGAGGAAATTCGCAAGGGCATGGCGGAATTGGGCGTGCGAAATCTTACGGAATTGCGGGGCTGGTACGACCGGTTGGGAACGCAATCCGGTCTCGATGCGCTGCTGGTGATCCCGGCTGCCAAACCGGCTCACGTGGTTGCGCAGCAAATGACGGTGCTGGATGCTGGAGTGCCAGAGCAGGAAATACTTCCGGAGAGATCGCACTTGCCGGGATCATCGCCGGCGGCAATTCAGAATATGCACCGCAGCGTGGGCACGAGTTTAAGTGGCGAACTGATGAGGTGGCGTTTGGGCTCAGGCGAATGCCTTCCCGCCAATCTTGAATACCAGGGGTTCGCTGGACAGAGCTTCGGAGCGTTTCTCACCACAGGCGTGACGCTGCGGCTGCAAGGGGAAGCGAATGATTACGTGGGGAAAGGGCTTTCCGGAGGCACGATCGTGATCGCGTCCGGGAAGAATGCTTCCAAGCGCGGCGACGTGCTGGCAGGGAATACGGTTTTGTACGGCGCGACTTCCGGACGACTGTTTATTGCCGGGCAAGCGGGCGAGCGTTTTGCGGTGCGCAATAGCGGTGCCGTGGCGGTTGTGGAAGGCGTGGGGCAGCACGGTTGTGAATACATGACTGGCGGTGTCGTGGCGGTGTTGGGGCCAGCGGGTTTGAATTTTGGTTCGGGGATGACCGGCGGACTGGCGTACGTGTTGCGTACCGAAGCGGAACATATTCTGAATACGGAATTTGTCCAGGCGCACGAATTGGAACATGCGGAAGAACGCTATCTGCGCGCGTTGTTGGAAAAACACGTGTCGCTCACGGATAGCCCGCGGGCGTTCCGTTTGTTGGCGCTCCCATCGCTGCCACTGCTGCGCATCCAGCCGATTCATTTCCAGGGGACCCTGGAAGGGGCCTGGAAGACCGCTTCCCTGCAAGTGGGCGATTGGGTATCCGCTCCCGCGGCCAACTATTTCGGGGCGCAATCCAGCGCCGCGCCGCAATATGCTTGAGTCCCCCGGGATCTTTGCCTTAAACTTACAAATAATTCGTTATACTCCTACGTGAGATTCCAACTATGGACTTCGACCAACTAACAACATTCGTTCAGGTATCCAAGCTCAAGAGCTTTTCAAAAGCGGGACAAAAGGTGTTTCGCTCGCAGTCCGCCGTCAGCGCGCAGATACGCCAATTGGAGCAGTCGTATCACGCCAAGTTGCTGGACC
>CAYOOS010000283.1:0-5961 GCA_964405585.1 uncultured Acidobacteriaceae bacterium
GGTACAAAAAATAGCCCCACGCCGCCACAATCAGCGCGCTCGATAGCAAAATCGCGGGCATCCAGTTCATCCGCCCCAGGGGCTTCCACACCCTCCCTACAAGCTCCTGCACCATGAATCGTCCCACGCGCGTCCCGGCATCCAGCACCGTCAAGATGAACAGCGCTTCAAACATAATCGCGAAGTGGTACCAGATGCTCAGCAGCCTTTCCCCTCCAATCGTGCTTGAAAAGATTTGAGCCATGCCGACTGCCAGCGAAGGCGCACCTCCCGCACGGTTGAGCAAAGTCTGCTCGCCCACCGCGTGCGCCAGCCGCGTCATCGTCTCCGCCGTCAACGGGTAGCCCCAACTCGAGATCGTCTGCGCGGCCGCTTCCGGCGAAGCACCCACAATCGTCGCCGGACTGTTAATCGCGAAATACACTCCCGGCGGCATCGCGCAAGCCGCCACCATGGCCATCACTCCCACAAACGATTCCAGCAGCATCGCGCCATACCCAATCAGCCGCGCCTGCCCTTCCCGCTGAATCATTTTTGGGGTAGTGCCGCTCGAAATCAGCGAGTGAAATCCGCTGATGGCGCCACAAGCAATCGTGATGAAGCAAAAAGGAAAAATCTTCCCGGCAAACACCGGGCCAGAGCCATCCACAAATCGCGTCAACGGTGGCATCAACACTTGCGGGCGCACCAGCAGGATGCCCGCCGCCAACGAAAAAATCGCTCCCGCTTTGATAAATGCGCTCAAGTAATCCCTCGGCGCCAGAAGCAGCCACACCGGCAATGATGATGCCGCGAATCCGTACGCGATAATCGCCAGCGCCAACCCCACGCCGGTCATCGTGAACATTTTCGCCCATGCCGGCGATTCCGCTACCCACTGCCCCGCCGCCACCACAAACAGCACCAGCGCCACGCCCATCACCGAAGCTTCCAGCACTCGCCCCGGCCGCACGTAGCGCAAATAAATGCCCAGCAACAATCCGATGGGAATTGTCATCGCCAAAGTAAATGTGGCCCAGGGTGAACTCTTCAGCGCATTCACCACCACCAGCGCCACCACGCCCAGCAGAATAATCATGATCGCCAGCACGGCAAGCTGTGCAATGAACCCGCCGCGTTCGCTTACTTCTTCCCGCGCCATCTCTCCCAGCGTTTTGCCGTTACGACGGATCGAGCAGAACAGAATCACAAAATCCTGCACGCATCCGGCAAGCGCCGCGCCCGCAATCAGCCACAATGTCCCCGGTAGGTATCCGAATTGCGCGGCAAGTGTCGGCCCCACCAGCGGGCCCGGCCCTGCAATTGCCGCGAAGTGATGCCCAAACAAAACCCACTTGTTCGTGGGCACAAAGTCGCGTCCATCTTCGCGGCGTTCGGCAGGCGTCGCTCTCGTGTTATCCAGAGCCAGCAATTTCGCGGCGATAAACGCAGAGTAGAACCGGTAGGCCACCACGTAGGAACAACCCGCCGCCAGCACGAACCACGTCGCGCTGATCGGTTCCCCGCGATGCAGGGCAATCGTCCCCAGCGCCACGCCGCCCACAACCGCCACGATTGCCCAGGCCAGAACGCCGAGGACTTTCTTCATTTAGGGGTGCTCGATTGAATGAACTGCGACAAGTCCTGCTTCAGCTTCACCAACGATGGCCGGTGTACGTACATCATGTGGCCCGCTTCATAATAGCCGCCCGAAAGGTGACTGCGCAGGGTCGGATCCAGCCCCAGATGGTTAAACGTATATTCCGCCGCAAAGAATGGCGTGGCCAGATCGTAGTAGCCCTTGGCCACGTACACCTGCAAATACGGATTCTCCGTCATGGCCGCGCGCAACGCATCCGCCACGTTTACATAGCGATTTTCGTATGGCTCAAAGTTCCACGGGTTCACCCGCGAAGTCAGGAACTCGTAAAACAGATCGCTCTCGAATTTCAAGTCGCCGCGCACGTAATCGTTGAATGCCGCTGTGTACGGCCCGACAATCGCCGCGAGGCTGGGATCGTAGTCGGGATTCGCGCCCACGGCATCCTCGTCAATTCCTTTGAATCGTCCATCCAAACGCCCAACGGTGCGCCGTTCGCTTCGCAGCAATTCTTTGTCAAACGCGAAGATATTCACCCGCAGGTTCGCCCGATCCACAAAATCCCCAGAGAGGCCTGACAGCCGCGACAGTTTCTGCGCAATTTCTACTCTTCGCGCCGTGGACAATTCACCGCCCGCCATCAGCGCATCCGCATATTCACCCGCCGCAAAGTTCCGCGATTCATTGATGGCCTTCTGCAAATCCGCCTGCAAATCCGGCGCCAGCTTCTTGTGATACCAGGCAATCGCCGTGTACGTCGGCAGATACAGGATGTACGGCAGATCGTTACCGCGGTCGAACCGTGCCGTCTGAAAATTCAGGATCGAAGAAATCAGCATGATCCCGTTCAAATACATTCCGTAACGCTCTTGCAGGTATCCGGATAGTCCGGCGGCGCGCGTCGTTCCGTAACTCTCTCCCGCAAGAAACTTCGGCGAAGCCCAGCGCCGGTTCCGCGTCGTGTACAACCTGATGAAATCTCCCACCGATTCCAGGTCTTCCTGTATCCCGTGGAACTGCTTCGGCGCTTCCCCCGGCACCGCGCGGCTGAATCCCGTCGAGACCGGATCGATGAACACCAGGTCGGTCACGTCCAGCAGCGAGTATTCGTTGTCCACCACCTTGTACGGCGGAGGAAGCAACGCGCCCACGTCGCCCATTTCAACTCGCCGCGGTCCCAGCGCCCCCAGGTGCAGCCATATGGACGCCGCCCCCGGCCCACCATTGAACGCATACGTCACCGGGCGCTTCGCCAAGTCGCTCGCATCGTCCCGTGTGTACGCCACATAAAACACGCTAGCCTTGGGCGTGCCGTCCTCCAGTTTCAGCAAAATCGTCCCCGCTGTCGCCGTGTAGTGGATCTCCTGCCCGCCAATCCGCACCGTGTGCTTGGATGTCACGCTCTTCTCTTCCGGCGGCGAAGGCGTCTTCTTCTCCTCCTTCGCCTTCTCTTGCGGTTTCTCCGCAGCCTTTTCCGACCCGGCTTCAGCTGCCGCCGGAGGTTTTTGCGCCTTCACAATCCCTACCGTAAGCAGCGCCAGCACAAAAGTGAAAATCCAACGCGCGATTTTTTTCATGAGTGTTTATCCCCCAGCGAAGAACTACCCTAAACGCAAGGCGGCATCCTATGCGAGGCCGCGCAGCACGTCAATCGGCCAGGCTCGTGAATTTCAGCAGTGGGTATACATCCTTGAATACTTTGGCCACCTCTTTTGTGAATCCCGCCCGCGTCGCATCGCCTGGCTTCATCTTCTTCCGTACGATCCACGCGAGCATCTTTTTCCAATTCTCCGGCTCCGTGGGCCAGCCTTCATGCTTGGTCCATTCGCCTTTCTCTGTCGTGTACCAGTAACTGTCGTATTTCTTGTCTAGCCGTTTTTTCTGCTGCGCAACCCAACGGGGATTCGCCAGCACGCGCGGCTGCGCAATCAGCGCCAGCGTCGACTCTTTCCGTTTTCCTCCCGCGTAAATGCGAAACCCCGCGGTAACCACTTCCGCTGAAAGGCCCACATAAAGTTGCCCATTTTCACGGTCTCCCGGTGTCGGCGTCGAAAACTTCAAATACATCTGCGTCTTGTAGGGCGTCTTGTCCTTCGCAAATCGTATATCCCGATTGATCCGCGAAAAATTCGCTCCTGTTCGCCCACTCACGTCAAACTCGTTGTTCATCGCAAGCACTGGCCGGCTAAGTTCCTCCAGTAGTTTCCGGAACGGCTGCACAATCGTCTGCTTGTACCTCTCCCGATTCTCATCCATCCATGCTTTCCGGTTGTTCTTTCCCAACTCCCGGAAGAATTGAAATGTCTCTTTGTTGAATACCGCTTTCTCGTCAGCCATTGCTCCACCTCTCTCTTCACGCGAACACTCAGGCTACACGATTCCCATTCCGCGTCAATTGGACTATCCTCTTTTCGCGCTCCTTCAAGCATCTTTCTGAACAGGTGAACCGCATGCACCGTAAATTTTCCGCCTTTATCGCACTGGCTGTGTGTTGTTTCTCCTGGGCCGTTTTCGTCATCGCCGACGACACCAAGCCCCCCGCCAAAATCGAGCCGTGGAAACCCGAAGACATCATCTACGCCGAAAGTGCCTCGCAGTTCCGCATCTCTCCCGACGCCAAATGGCTCGCCTGGATCAAAACGGCTGGCGACAAGGAGAAGGACGTCCTCGCGTCCAATCTCTACCTTTCCAGTTTGACTGAGGAGCGCGAAGTCCAGCTCTCTCGCGGCGCAGACCGCAACACTTCGCCGCGCTGGTCCCCCGACGGCGAGTGGATCGCCTTCCTTAGTTCCAGGGCTCGCGCGCAAGCCAAACCCGACACCGCTCCCGTGCAAATCTGGCTAATCAGCCCCCACGGCGGCGAACCGTACCCTCTCACGGAACTCGCGCGCGCCCCCAGTGAGATCGACTGGCTGGACAAAGACACCCTGATCTTCAGCGCCGAAGAAGATCCCAGCGCCTACGAGCAAGCTGAAAAGAAGAAGAAGGACGATTCTGAGGTCGTGGACGACGCGGATCACGCCCCGCCCGTCCGCCTCTTCAAGATCAACGTCAAGGACAAGAAAATCACCCGCCTCACCAGCAACACGGACTGGATTCAAACCTGGGCCGTCTCAAAAGACGGCAAGTTCGTCGTCGCCACTCACGCAAAGAGCCTTCATTACGAATTTGATCAGAAGGTGCCGCCCGTCACCGTCCTTCACGATCTTGCCGCCGGCACCGAAAAGCAAATCTTCACCGAGGGGCGTCTTCGCCCCGACACCCTTGTCTGGGCTCCAGACAACTCCGGCTTTTACGCGGCCATTCCCTCCTCCAATGATCCAAAATTCCTCACCGCCAGCATTGAGCTGCTCTATTTCTACGACCTCGCAACGAACAATGCCAAGCAGGTGCCGCTCGACTGGGAAAACGGTTTGGGCGGTGATCTTGCCGCAACGAAAGATGGTTTCGTGGCGCTCCTTGCCGGAGGTTCGCACTATGAAAGTGCGCAGTATTCACGCGGAAAATCCGGCGATGCCTGGACGTGGAAACGCGCCGCCCTCGAAGGCGATCACGCCAAGAACATCAGCTCTCTTGAAGTCAGCGACGACGGCAAAACTATCGTCTACAACCATTCCACCGCCAGCAAAATGCCTCAGCTTTATACCGCTCAGCTTGACGCCAACAAACTTGCTTCTCCGCGCCAAATCACCAAACTCAACGAGGGTCTGATCAACTCTCGCACCTTCCTGAGGACCGAAGTCATTCACTGGAAAGGCTCCAATTCCGAAGACGTCGAGGGTATTCTCTATTACCCGGCGAATTACGAGCCCGGTAAGAAGTATCCGCTCATCACCGCCATCCATGGCGGCCCAACGGGTGCCGACAAGGATTTGTGGAACAATTCCTGGGCCTATCCCATCAGTTTGCTAACCCAGCGCGGCGCCTTCGTCCTTCGACCCAATTATCACGGCAGCAACAACTACGGTCTCAAATGGGTCGAATCCATCTGCTGCGGCAAGTATTACGAACTGGAACTGCCAGACATCAACATGGGCGTGGACTATCTGGTCGGCAAAGGCCTGGTCGATGCCGACAAAGTCGGCACAATGGGCTGGTCCAACGGCTCGATTCTCTCGATCGGTTTGATCACCACGTATCCTTCGCGCTACAAGGCGGCCAGCGTCGGCGCAGGCGATGTCGAATGGATCAGCGATTGGGGCAACGTCCAGTTTGGTGATTCCTTCGATTCCTACTACTTTGGCAAATCACCCATGGAGGATCCTGACCTCTACATCCGCAAATCTCCCTTCTTCAAGATGGACAAGGTTCAATCGCCCGTCCTGATTTTCCACGGCACCGCCGATACCTTCGTCCCGTTCAACGGCTACAGCGCCAAAGAT
>CAYOOS010000284.1:0-5938 GCA_964405585.1 uncultured Acidobacteriaceae bacterium
GACGATGGAATGCTTGCCAGGGAGGAATTCCTCTTCGAGGACTTCGGGAAGCGAATGGTATTTCAGCTTGCGGTCGAGCATCTCCTCGATTTCCGCATTGCCGCGAGAGAGCGCGTTGCCGACCACCACCAGGTCAGGAGCCGGGGTGAGATTCGCGGCGTCGAATTTCGCGGAGAATGGAATGCCGAGGGATTCGAGAAGAGTAGAGGCCGGGGGGTAGACGCCCGCATCGGAGCCGGTTACGCGATAGCCGCGCTCGCGGAGCATCCCGGCGAGCGGCGACATCGCCGAGCCGCCGATTCCGATCAAATGAATGTGCTTTACCTTGTCCAAGTCAGAGTCCCCAGTTTAACTACCAGTTCAATCTACGACTGCCGGTTCCAGAATTTCGAGTATGCCTTCGCCCTTGGCGTGCAATTTAGCGCGCACGCCGAGCGGAATCGTGAGCATGGGCCGTTTGGTATGGCCGATAGGCGCGCCGTAAACGACGGGCACACCGAGCGGGCCGAGAATTCTCGCGCAGATTTCGCGAACCGTAGGGCCGCCGGGCACGGAAGGTTCGCAATCGGGAAAATCGCCGAGCAGGACGCCGTTCACGTCTTGCAGCTTGCCCGCCTGGTGCAAGTGGCGCAGCGCCCGATCGACCTGATAGGGCTTCATGCCACGATCTTCCAGAAGGAGGATAGACCCGCGTGTGTCCGGATCCCAGCCTGTGCCCAAACACGTTTGCAGCATCGTAAGGCAGCCGCCAACGATGCGGCCCGTGGCGCTGCCCCTGAACAGGCTTTCACCGAACAAGGGAATCTGCCATTTCAATTTCGTTTCACCGACGGCTTGCAGGAAGGAGACATTGTCGTATCCCGAGGGCTCATTGGGACCGTGATTGAAGCCTGCGGCCACCATAGGACCATAAAAGCCGGCCCAACTGCGCACCTGGTAGAGCAGCATTTGAATGATGTTCAGGTCGCTGTAGCCGATGAGGACCTTTGGGCCCGCGAGAGACGTGGCTAACTTAAGATCAATCAGATAATTCGCGCCGTAGCCGCCGCGCGTGGCGATCACTCCATCAATCTTTTTGTCGGTGAATTTTTTTCGAAGCTGCCGGATCAACTCTTCATGCGGGCCGGCAAAGTAACCTTGCGGGGCAAGCGGCGGTTGTTCTTCGACAAGAAAACCAAGACGGCGAAGCTCCGCGATGCCCGCGGAAACAGCGGCGGGGTCAGCCGGCGAGGAAGGCGAAACAACGGCAATCCGTGAACCCTTGCGAAGGGCCTTGGGTTTTTGCAAAAGCACGGAGCGACGGCTCATTCGTGGCGGCCTTCGACGGGTAGCACCTCTGTGACAACGCCTTCCCGATTGAGTTGCTCCACGATCTGTTCCTGCTGATGAACGCTCACGTCGGCTTCAAATTCCACAATGGAGTTTGTGCCCGCCATGGAAACGCGAAACTGATTCATAACTACTTTCAGACTGGCCATCAGTCGCTGAATTTCCGTGGCCACATTTTCCGCACGAGTGGTGGTAAAACGAAACACCCTCATGCGCGCTTTCAGGTGGAATTTTTCGGCAGCCCAGCTCAAAACAATCAGTCCAAACAATACGATGCCCGTGGCAGAAGCAGCGACACCGAACATCCCGCCTCCCGCAGCCATGCCGATGGCAGCTTCCACAAAAATTGTAGCGGCGGTGGTCATTCCAACGAGGCCCATATTGTCCTTCAAGATTGCGCCGGCGCCAAGGAAGCCAACGCCCTGAACGATGTTGGAGGCGATGCGCGTGGGGCTCGAGTCACCCCAGATGTGCGCCAATTGATTGGAGACGATTGTAAAAAGCGCCGTGGCCAGGCAGACAAACGCGCTGGTGCGAATTCCGGCGGGGCGGCGGCGTAAGTCGCGCTCCACGCCAATGGCCGCACCTAACCCGGTGGCTAGCAGCATACGAAGAAAAATTTGCTGAAAGGAAAGCATCCCCAAGACGGCCCTGTCCGTCTGCAGGTGATTCTACTATTTACAATTTAAATTGCGTCAATTTCGAGAAGTGGCGTGCTCTGGCGTGTATCTCGCTCTTCTTCAGGTGCAGCAGGCGATCGAGGCCGAACTTTTCAACAGCAAAGCTGCCTAGCACGGAGCCGTACACCATAGCGCGCCGCAGCGCCGCGTCGTTGCTGCCGCCGCTGCCCGCCAGGTAGCCCATGAAGCCGCCGGCAAAACTGTCGCCGGCGCCGGTGGGATCGTGTGGCTCGTCGAGCGGAAATGCAGGGACACAGAAGACGCCGTGCTTGTCCACTAGCATGGCGCCATGTTCGCCGCGCTTCACGACAAGCGTGGAGGGCCCCATTTTGAAGATGTGGCGGGCGGCACGGAGAAGATTGTGTTCACTGGAGAGCTGGCGCGTTTCCGAATCGTTGATCATCAGGATGTCCACGTGCTTCAGAGTCTCGCGGAGTTCCTCGTTGGTGCGCTCGATCCAATAGTTCATGGTGTCCATCGCGGCGAGCTTGGGCTTGTGCTTCACCTGATGAAGGACGTCGCGCTGGAGGTCTGGGGCGATGTTGGCCAGAAAAACGTATTTTGAGTCGCGATATTTTTCCGGGAGACGCGGCTTGAACTCGGCGAAGACATTGAGCTCGGTAGTCAACGTGGTGCGATCGTTCAGGTTTTCGGAATAACGGCCCGCCCAGAAGAAACATTTGCCGGGAGCGCGTTCGAGACCCTCGATGTCAATCTTGCGGCTGCGGAAAATTGCTTCATCTTGCGCAGCAAAATCGTCGCCAACGATGGCTACCAGGTTTACTGGGGTGAAAAAGCGCGCGGCGACGGCGAAGTACGTGGCGGCGCCGCCTAGCGTGCGGTCCACCTTGCCGTAGGGACTTTCTAATGCGTCGTATGCGACGGAACCCACTACCAATAAGGACATGAATGACTCTCTCCTGCCGGACTAGAGTCCGGCACCTACAAAATATATTTGCCGATGATGGCGGCAAGGTCTTTTTTTGTTTTTGCGGGGACGACCTTGGGATCCGTGATGATCGCGTGCGCCAGCGCCGAGCCGCACTTGCACGTGCGATTCGCGGGCAAAGTCTTGATCGCTTCTTTCAGGACATTCTGCGCGTTCGTCGCATTTTGGTTCAGCGTCGCGATGATTTGCGCAACCGTTACCGAGTCGTGCTTCGGGTGCCAGCAATCGTAATCGGTAATCATGGCGATGGTGGCGTAACACAGCTCAGCTTCGCGAGCGAGTTTGGCTTCGGTGACGTTGGTCATGCCGATGACGTCGAACTCCATGGCACGGTGGAAATTGGCTTCGGCGAGCGTGGAAAATTGCGGCCCTTCCATGCAGATGTAGGTGCCCTTGCGATGCACTGCGACGCCCGAAGAGACGCAGGCATCGGCGAGGACGGTGGACAATTGCGCGCAGGTGGGCATGTCAAACGTGACGTGCGCCACCAGGCCGTTGCCGAAAAAGGTGGAGATGCGGCGCTTCGTGCTATCGAAAAACTGGTCGGGGACTAGAAATTCGCCGGGGCGCAAATTTTCCTGCAGGGAGCCTACGGCGCTGACGGAAATGACGCGCTCGACGCCTAGTAGTTTCATCGCGTAAATATTGGCGCGAAAATTGATTTCGCTTGGCAGGAGGCGATGGCCTTGGCCGTGGCGCGTGAGGAACGCGACGCGCTTCCCTTCCAGCGTGCCGACAACGATTGCATCGGAGGGATCGCCAAACGGCGTTTTCACGCGAATCTCGCGTGTGTTCGTGAGGCCGCTCATCGCGTAGAGGCCGCTGCCGCCGATCACACCAATCTGCGCGACGGGGCCCTTTGCACTGTTCTGCGCACTCTTCCCTTTTTCTTTTTTCGCGCTTGCCATCGGGAGTTCTCCTGGGGTTGCTTACCGGTTCAGGTCCACCGGTTCGATCTCGATTGTGTCGCCGTGCTGATGCAACGTGGCCGCGGCAATGTCCGGGTCGTGTCCAAAAACCGTGATCCAACCTTCATTGACAAGGCGCGGCACCCATTTGCGCTTGGTATCCAGCGTCTGGAGCGGATACAGATCGTACGCCATGATCCAAGGCAAAGGAATATGGTGACGGAGCGGGAGCAAATCTGCAACAAAGGCAAGCTTCTTGCCGCCGCCCACGATTTTCACGGCTTGCATGTCGGCGTTGTGGCCGGGAATGCGTTCGACGGAAATGCCGGGAAGGATTTCGGCGTCGCCTTCGATCAGGTTCCACTGACCTGCTTCGGCGAGAGGCTGGAAATTTTCGGGGAGGTAGCTGGCACGGTCGCGCGGCGTGGGATTTTGGCCGTGCTCGAGTTCGGTGCGCTGCACTACATAGAGGGCACGAGGAAATGTGGGTTCGGGACGATTTCCGGCGATGTGCGTGTTGCCGCCGGCATGATCGAAATGGAGATGCGTGTTGATGACCAGGTCCACTTCACTGGGATGGACGCCTGCTTTGCCTAACGCGGTGATCAGTGGATTGCCGTCTTCGACGGCGTGGATGGAGCGCTGCTTGGCGTCCCATTTTGTGCCATTGCCGGTTTCGATGACGATGGTCTTTCCCGCGGCGCGGACCAGCAGCGAATTGGCGCGCATGCGGATGCGATTCTTTTCGTCGGGGGGAGATTTCCTCTCCCAGAGTGGCTTTGGGACGACGCCGAACATGGCGCCGCCGTCGAGCTTGAAGCCGCCGCCGTCCAGGTATTTCACTTCGATGTCGCCGAAATGCATGAGCTTCCCTTTTGCAAGTCTACCTCAGGGGTTAAAACCCCTGAGTTTACTTGGCCTTTTCGGCACGGCTGAAGCCGTGCCCTCCCGGCGAAGTAATTATGAGAACACGTCTAACGATCTAGGCTGCTGTCTTTCAGGATTTCGCTGACCGCGCTGAAGGGATCTTTTCTGCGCTCGGCCACCGCTGTGGCCAATTCGCGAAGTTTGGCTTCGCCTTCTTTGCCGCCCAGGACTTTTTCCAGCAGGCGCGATTCGAGCATTTCCACCAGGCGATTCTTCCAGTGCTCGACGTGCTTTTTCTGGCGCTCGCCGCTGGCTTCGAAATGTTTGCGGAATTTCGCTACGGTTTCGGCGAGCTCGCCGATGCCGCGATTTTCCGTGGCCACGGTGCGCAACACCGGCGGGTGCCAGCCATCGCGCGGCATCACCAGCGAAAGCATGGCGTGAAGCTGCTCCTCCAGTCGGTCGGCGCCCTCGCGATCCGCTTTGTTCAACACGAAAATATCGCCAATCTCCATTAGGCCGGCTTTCATGTTCTGGATGTCGTCGCCCAGGCCGGGCACCAGCACCACGAGGACGCAATCGGCCAGGCGCACGATATCAATTTCGTCCTGGCCGACGCCAACCGTTTCGATGAGCACCTGGCGCTTGCCCGCCGCATCGAGGAGCAGCGCCACTTCCGCGGTGGCTCGCGCCAGGCCGCCCAGAAATCCGCGCGTGGCCATCGAGCGGATGAACACGCCGCTATCGCTGGAGTGGCCCTGCATGCGAATGCGATCGCCCAGAATCGCGCCGCCGGAGTAGGGGCTGCTGGGGTCCACGGCGACGATGCCCACGCGCTCGTCGCGCTGGCGGTAGTGCGCGGCCAGGCGATCCACCAGGGTGCTTTTGCCGGTGCCGGGCGCGCCGGTGATGCCCGTCAAGTAAGCGTGGCCGGTGGCGGGGAAGAGTTCGCGCAACAATTCTTCGGCTTCGGCGGCGTGATTTTCGATGGCGGTGATGGCGCGAGAAATGGCGCGCACGTCGCCTTGGCGAACCTCGGCGGCCCATTCGGAGATGGAGCGGGTCATGATGGGATGATTCCTGGAAAACGCGGCGCGCTGAGCGTGGGCATTTGGCTATTATTTCTTGCGGGGGAAGCCGGAGTCAAAGGGTGAGTGGTTGAAGCCGATTATGGAACGAACCCGGCGGGTTAGCGGAGTTTGTGA
>CAYOOS010000285.1:0-5935 GCA_964405585.1 uncultured Acidobacteriaceae bacterium
GTTATCTTTTCTCTTCTCCTTTCTTTGTTGCCTCCTCTCTATGCTAAATTACTCCCCGAATCCCCCATGACCCTCCACATCAACGAATCCGAAGTTCGCCAACTTCTCACCATGCCCATGGCCATCAACGCCGTCGAGGACATCTCCCGCAAACAGGCCCTCGGCAACGTCATGATCCACCCGCGCCGTCGCTTCCCACTCGGCGATGGTGGCTTCTTTCACATCATGGCCGCACTCGACAAAGAAGCCGGCTTCGTCGCCTCCAAGCAATACACCTACGTCAAGGGCAACCTCTGCTTCCTCGTCACCCTCTTCAGCGCCACCACAGGCGAGCTCCTAGCCCTCATCGAAGCCGATTACCTCGGCCGCCTGCGCACCGGCGCCGCTTCTGGCCTCGCCACGAAATATCTTGCCCAGAAAAGCGCTCATTCCGCTGCCATCATAGGCACCGGCACCCAGGCAAGAACGCAACTCGAAGCCATCAACTCCGTGCGCCTCCTCGATTCCGCCTATGTCTATGGCCGCGATCCCCAGCGCCGCCAGCAGTTTTGCAATGAAATGTCAGAGCACTTGAGCGTCAACGTCTATCCCATGGACTCCGCCGCCGCCGCCGTACACAACGCCGCAATCGTTTCCACAGCCACCACTTCTTCTCATCCTGTTTTAACCGGAGAGGATTTGCCCGCGGGCATTCACATCAACGCCATCGGCGCCAATCACGCGCACAAGCAGGAACTCGACGCCGCCGCCATCAACAAGGCCAATCTCATCTTCGTGGACTCCATCGAACAGTCCAAACAGGAAGCCGGCGACCTCATCATCCCATTTCAGCAGCATCCGGAACGCTGGAACGAAGTCCACGAACTCGCGCAGCTAGTCGCCGGCCAGATTCCCGGCCGCGCCTCCGACTCCCAAATCACCCTCTTCAAATCCAATGGCATTGCCGCCTGGGACCTCGCCGTCGCCGTCAAGGTTTATCATTTGGCCAAGGAAAAGGGCCTCGGCCGCTCCATGCCTTTCTATTCCTCTCTCGGATAGTGCGTTTATTCCCTTCAACCAACACTTCGAGCATTCGTTCCACTTCTCCCTTGTGACGTTCCGCACACCACCCGCCCGCTTTGTGAGCCAAGAATATCGTGCATGAATGAGCACAGGTACTGGAGTTTCTAGTACTAGTCTGCCCCGCAGTTTTCTATGCTGGAGTCCAAGTTCCAGTAGTTGTCTTTGACCCGGTCCTGAGGACTCGCTGCGCTTTGCGCAGTTGCTTCATCGCTCACCTCACAACCCGGTTCTGGAGCAGCGTGAATCTTGCTTTTTCTCTGAGGTTTCTCTGTTTCGCGCAAGCCGCTGCCAGTTGCAAAGGAGAGATACGACAATGAAGTCCGCAGCGAAAATCTTTTCCCCAGCCTTTCTCGTATTGGTTGCATTTCTCTTGTCCGCCTGCAGCGGCGTGCCACAAACCAGTACCGGCCCTGGTGGTGGCACCGGTCCCTTCACTATCAGTGCGACCGTTACCGGGCTTACTACTGGCAACACCGTGGTTCTTGCGGACAACACCGCGGATCAACTCACCTTCAATACCAATACTACCTTGCCCTTTGCGGTCTCCATTGCGAACGGCGGCAACTATGCCGTCACGGTTCTTACTCAGCCCGCGTCAGGCAACTGCGTTGTGGTCAGCGGCTCTGGTAAAGCTACTGGTAACGTCACCATCCAGGTAAACTGCACCTTTACCCCCGTCACCGCCATGATTGGCGGCAACATCACCGGCCTCGTCAACAACTCGACTTTGGTCTTACAGGACAATGGTGGCGACAGCCTGACGGTTACCGGCACAAACGTCAGCCCTCTCTCTTTTACTTTCAAGACCCCTGTAACCGGCCCAACGGACGCCTACGCCGTAACGGTTCTTACACAGCCGGCCAACCCTCTACAGATCTGCACCGTGACCAACGGTACCGGAACGGCTACCGCCAACGTAACCAGTGTTGCAATCAATTGTGTATTGGCTTACACCATCGGCGGCACCGTCACCGGCGTTGTCGGCACTGGCTTGACCCTCCAAAACACCGGCGCCGAGCAGCTTCCGATTACCGCCAACGGAGAATTCACCTTCGTTAATCCCGTACCCACCGGATTCGCCTATACCGTAACAATCTTCGCGCAACCCACAAACCCGGCGCAGACTTGCGTTGTCACCACCGGCACAGGCAGCGGCACCGCCACGTCTAACGTCACGTCAATTGCCATCACCTGCCCGGCAATCACATATAGCGTTGGCGGAAACGTAGTTGGACTGCAAGGTATTCCCCCAACCAATGGTCCCGAGACCGACGGCCAATTCGTTATCGAGACCAACTTGGGTAACTCCTTGATTGTCTCTGCAAACGGTCCTTTCACTTTTGCTACGCCTGAGGCGCTCAATGACCAGTACGAGATCTCGATTCTCCACTCGCCTAGCACCCAATCGCAGGGCTGCACTCTCTGGGATTACAAAGGCGTAGTCACCGGTGACATCACCAACATCGTGGTCGATTGCGCGCACAACGACTGGACGTGGATCGACGGCTTGAATGTTGCCGGCACGATTGCCACGCCTAAGTACGGCGCCTTCCCCACATCCCCGCCTCAGACCATTCCAAATCCTTATGCCAATACCCCCGGCGCTCGATACTCTGCTGCGGGTTGGACCGACCTGGCTGGCAATCTCTGGTTGTTCGGTGGAGAGGGCTGGGAACTCACCGGAAACCCCGCGCCCGACACGCTGGATGCCCCAATGAACGACCTCTGGGTCTGCCCAATGATTGGTGATCAATGCCAATGGCAGTTGGTCGGCGGCTACAACACTACTTACGGCGCAGCCATTATTGCTAACGCCCAAACCGAGGCCCAGTTCAGTGTCTATACGAATGTGGGCGCTCTTCTCCCCTATCCCACTCCTGTTCCGGGCGGACGCTTGGGAACGGCGACCTGGACCGACGCCTCCGGAAATCTCTGGATGTTCGGTGGAAAAGATCCTGGTGCCCACTTCCTCAACGAACTCTGGGAATACAATACCAGCGGCCTGAACATCGTAAACCTCTCCAACGCTCAAGGCCTTGGCCAGTGGGTTTTCGTTGGCGGCTCTGAGTCGGCCGACCAGCCGGGCACTTACACGGGAGTTAATCAAGTCCCTGGCGCTCGTGTAAACCCGACCTCCTGGAAAGACAGTTCTGGTAATTTCTGGCTATTTGGCGGATATGGCTTCGACGGGAGCGGGAACCTCGGATACCTGAACGATCTCTGGGAATATACGGGCGGCAAGTGGTCCTTTGTCTCCGGCTCTGCTCTCGCTGACCAAAACGGGGTCTACGGCACTGCAGGTGCCGCAGCCCCAACCAACGTTCCCGGCGGACGCCATGAAGCCGTTGGCTGGTCTGATGCCAATGGAAATCTCTGGCTCTTTGGTGGAGAAGGCGAAGATTCTATTGGAACGGCCAACGGGATCTTGAACGACCTTTGGATCTACAACATTGCCAGCAAACAATGGACCTACGTGATGGGCGCCACCCAAGGCACCCAGGTCGGCATTGCCAACCAGACTGGCGTTTATGGACTCCAGCCACTGGTTGGTCCTCCGAGCACCACTGGGGCTGCCGGCACGGTGGGCCTCACTGGGGCCACATCAGGCACTTTCCCCGGCTCGCGTTGGGGCTCTAATGGCTGGACCGACGCTGGCGGAAATTTCTGGCTCTTTGGTGGATGGGGTCTCGATTCGACCGGAACGAACGGCAACGGAGCCCTTAACGACCTTTGGGTCTACACCCCTAACTCTACCGCCGGCCTGCCGGGCACTTGGACTTGGATTAAGGGTTCCAACACCGGCAGCGATAACGGCATTTACGGCCCGGAGACTCGCCCGTATCTGACCTACGAAATCTGGACTCCAGGCGGCCGCAGCAATGCGACTCACTGGTATGTCCCCCAAACTGGCCAGAACGGTTTGCTCTTCATGTTCGGCGGCGAGGGTTACGATTCCACCAGCACCATTGGAAACGGCTACCTCAACGACCTCTGGCGCTATTTGCCCTATCTAAACTAAGGCAGTCATAACGAACGGCATCACATCCAAGGCCAGAGTTCATCAAGCAGTCTTCGATGACTCTGGCCTTGACACTTTTGCACCATCGCCCTAGAGTTCTCGAACGATCATTCGAGGCGTCATGGCCACCTCGCTCCCCATTCCGCGCGATTCACAGGCCAAGCGTCTCCACATCCTTCGTCAATCCGCCGAGGTCATTGCCGCAGGTAGTTTTGCGGGTGTGTCTCTGCGGGCCATCAGCCCCGCCACCGGTTCGGGCGATACCTAACGGGCAGAACCAGATGACTCAAAAGACGAAGAGATAGGACAAAAAATCATGGCGACCACCACTAACGCTCCAGTGAAGGAACTCGTCAAATATCGCGTCGACGATGGCATCGCCATCTTCGAGCTGGATGACCCTCCCGCAAACACCTACACCTACGACATGATGCTCCAACTGGACTCCGCCATCCTCAAAGCTCGTATGGATGACTCCGTCCACGTTCTCCTTCTCCGCGGTGCAGGCGAAAAATTCTTCTCCGCTGGGGCCAGTATCCCCATGCTTACCAAGGCCGACCCTCAGTTCAAATACTATTTCTGCCTCCACGCCAACGAAACCCTCTCCCGCCTCGAACAAACGCCCAAGCTCGCTATCGCCGCTCTCAACGGCCACACCGTCGGCGGCGGCCTGGAAATCGCCCTTGCCTGTGACATCCGCATCGCCAAGAAGGAGGGCGGCAAGATCGGCCTCCCCGAAGTCAATCTCGGCGTCCTTCCCGGCACCGGTGGCACCCAGCGTTTTGCACGCGCTGTTGGCCGCTCTCGCGCTATCGAACTCATGGCCACCGGCCGCACCTTCAGCTTCGAAGAAGCCCTCGAGATGGGCCTCATCCAGTACCTCTACGAAAAGGACACCTTTTGGGAAGACGTGCTCGCCTATGCCCGCCAGTTCTGTCCTCCCAACAAGGCTTCCCGCGCTGTCGGCCGCATCAAGCGCTCCGTCGTTACTGGCTCCGAAATCCCCTTCGCCGAGGCCCTCGGCCTTGAACGCGAACTCCAGCAACTTCTCTTTACCAGTGAGGATGCCAAGGAAGGCCTCGCGGCCTATGTGGAAAAACGTGCCGCAAATTTCAAAGGCAAGTAGAATCTATGCACCGGCTCGCGCGGCACTACAACCGGCCGTTCTTGGCGAAGAGAGGATTCTGCTTCTCAATCGAGTGAACTTCTCATGAAGACACTTCCTGACTATCTCCGCAAAGGCATGAAGCTCGTCATCGTGGGCTGCAATCCCAGCGAATCTTCCGTGCGTGCCGGCCATTACTACGCCGGGCGTGGAAATCAGTTCTGGCCCATGCTCTATGAATCGGGCGTTGTCCCCGAACCGTTCGACTACCCCGACGACCGCCGCATCATCGAATTCGGCATCGGCCTCACCGATCTCGTCAAGAAACCCACCAAGGGCATCGAGGAACTTACCCGCGAGGATTTTGCCGAGGGCCGCATCGTTCTCTCCCAGAAGCTCGGCGAATACACGCCCCACGTCGTGGCTTTCAACGGCAAAATCGTCTACGAACAATTTGCCCAGCGCAAATGCACGTACGGCCTGCAAAAATCCAATCTCTACGGCGCCCACGTCTACGTCTTGCCCTCCACCAGCGGTCAGAATGCTCGCGGCAAAAGCGACCGCCTGAAACACTTTCGCAAACTCGCTCAGCTTGTCCAACGCACCCAACATGCACGCGAATCGCATCCTAGCCAATAGGCGGCAGGAGAAAATACCGTACGATGAGCCACGCCCCGCAATCCGCTGCTCCGCCGGTTCTTGAAGCGCAGCACGGCGCCGTCACCACACTCACTTTGAACCGTCCCGAT
>CAYOOS010000286.1:0-5933 GCA_964405585.1 uncultured Acidobacteriaceae bacterium
GCCCGGCGGATCATCCGCCATCTCTCCGAGCAGCAGCCGCAACGCAAACGCAGGGGCAGGGAAGAGGGCCGGGCGGTGCAATGTTTTTGCCAGCAATTTGGTGAACTCAGCGTTGCGGATGGTTTGCGGCGAAACCACGTTTAGCGCCCCGCGCGCAGCACCGTTCTCCAGCAAAAATCGCACGACGCCGACGGCATCTTGCAGCGTTATCCAGCTCAGCCACTGTTCACCGGAACCAATTCTGCCGCCAACGCCCCACAAAAATGGGCGCGCCATTTGCGGCAAAGCCCCATCGTGCTTTGCCAGGATGACACCAAATCGCGCGCGAACGACGCGGATGCCGAGCGCCTCCGCCTTGGCCGCTTCCGTTTCCCATTCCTGCCCCATGCGGCTTAGAAAATCGTTGCCGGGAGGGCACTCTTCCGTCAGGACTTGATCGCCGCAACTTCCGTAGAAGCCAATCCCGGAAGCGGAAACGAGCACGCGAGGCCGCGCCGCCATCTTGGATAGTGCCTGAACCAGCGCGCGCGTCGTATCCACGCGGCTTGCCAAAAGCAGTTTCTTGCGAGCCTCTGTCCAGCGTCCTCCCGCAATCGAGGCTCCCGCGAGATTCACGACGGCATCCGCTCCCACGGCCGCGCCACCCAGTTCACCCGTCGCGGGATTCCAGTTCACATCAAAGCCATCCGCCCGGTGCGATTTTTCCGCGGCGGTTCCTGCGCGCACCAATCGGCATACAGTATGTCCAGCGCGCTGCAAATCCTGACACAGCGCCGTGCCAACAAATCCCGTGGAACCTGTTATGAGGATTTTCATTGTTGCGTGACGCTAATCCGCTACCCTTTCTTGAGGGCCTTCCGCTGGAAGGCCGCACCCGCTCAGAGTACAATTTTCACATGCCCTCCGTCTCCTCCAGCATTCGCATAAAGGTGTTCTTCTTTGGGCGCGTCCGCGAGCTTACCGGCCTCACGGAAGAAGAGTGTGAGGTGCGAGAAGGGACTACGCTCGCCGACCTTCTGGAGCGTTACATGCGGCGCTACCCGCAACTCGCTGGCTTTCGCGCTTCACTGGTGGCATCCCGCAATCAGGAATTCGCCGAGTGGGACACGCGAATTGCAAACGGTGATGAGATCGCTTTTCTGCCGCCCGTGAGCGGAGGATAAGCCACGTCGCCAATGCCCTCGACATCTGATATCGACCTGTACGAACTTGTGCGGGCAGCCATCGATCCCGCGGCGCTGCTCCAGCACGTCCGCGCAGGGCAGGATGGCGCCATCGTCACGTTCGATGGTTTCGTGCGCAACGAATTCCACGGCCGCGCCACGCAACACCTCGAGTATGAAGCCTACGAACCCATGGCGCTGGCCAAAATGCGGGAGATTGGCACGCAAATCCACGAACAGTTTGCCATCCACCGTGTTGCCATGGTGCATCGTCTCGGGCGGCTGGAGATTGGCGAAACGAGCGTCTTTATTGCTGTTAGCGCGCCTCACCGCGCCGCCGCCTTCGACGCCTGCCGGTTCGCCATCGATACCCTGAAGCGTACCGTACCCATCTGGAAGAAAGAGTATTTCCAGGATGGCGCCGTTTGGGCAGAGGGGGAAATTCCTCCGGCGGCACCAAAGGCAAAACCTGCATCTTAACAAACAGATGAACTTCCAGGCCAAGAACAGGCGCCACTTGCTGGTTGCAGGAATTGTCCTGCTGACCACGGCATGTGCTTTGGCCTCTCAGGAAAAGCCCGACCGGCCACCTTGGGCGCAGCCTGGCAATACCGGGCAGACGCAGCCGGCCGTCAATCCGGCCCCCAATAAGACCCCTGAGCCAGCGTCTCCGCGCGGCACAATCAAAGTGAACGTCAACCTGGTTAACGTGCTGGTCAGCGTGCTCGACGACCACAAGCGCCCCGCACCAGATCTCCCTGTGGACGCCTTTCAAGTCTTCGAGGATGGCGTGCAGCAGAAGATTGATGTCTTTGAATCGGAGACCAAGCAACCTCTGGACCTGGCGCTGATGATTGACTCCAGCCTAAGCGAGCACCAGGAAATGCCGCTTGAACGCACCGCGGCCGCGAATTTCATCAAGCAGATTCTTCGTCCGGAAGATCGCCTCAGCGTCTTCTACTTCGACGAAACCGTCACTCAGTCCGCCGGCTTCACCAACAATGTAGCCGCGCTTCAAGAGGCCGTGCGCAAGATTCCCGATGGCGCAGGGACTTCCATCTACGATGCCATCCTGCTTGGCTCGCGCGCCATGGAAAAGCGCCCCAACGACCGGCGGCGCGTAATTGTACTGGTGACCGATGCGGGCGAAACCACCAGCCGCTACGATTTCGACGCCGCTCGCAAGGCCGCATTACGCGCAGAGGCCTTGCTCTATACCATCGTGATTCGCGCGGTGAAGAATGAAAATGGCCGCAACACCGCCGGCGAGCACGCGCTGCAAACGATCAGCGAGACTACTGGCGGCGCCATGTTCTTTCCTGATTCCGCGCAGGAGCTTCCCGTGATCTTCGACCGCATTGAACAAGAGCTGCGCACGCAGTATCGCCTGGCGTATTACCCCAATCCCCGGGGAGCAGCCAATACCTATCGCACCATCGAGGTGAAAGTCCTCCCAGGCTACACAGCGCGGCACCGCACCACCTACCTGGCAGGACCACAGTAGAATCGCTTCCGAGAACTTTCCATTCACAAACGCAAGCTGATAACGTATTGACATGTGAGTTGCCGTCTGAGTTTGCCAATGCAAACTCAAAATTTGAAGAGCATTACTTAGAACTTGAAACTTACAACTTAAGACTCACCCGACCCCATGACCAAAGCGTTTCTCCAAACCGCCGTGGAAATTGCCAAAGGCGCCGGTGCTATTCTCCGGGAAGAACTTGAACACACACCCGATATTGCTTACAAAGGGGACTTTGACTTGGTCACCCAGGCCGACCGGCGCTCCGAAGCGTGGATTGTTGGCCGTTTGCAGGAGTTTTTCCCCGAGCATGCCATCGCCGCGGAAGAGGGCACCGCCAAAGACAAGGAATCGGAGTACCGCTGGCACGTCGATCCCCTCGACGGCACCACCAACTTTGCGCACGGCTACCCATGTTTTTGCGTCTCCATGGCCCTGGCCCGCAAGAATGAACTGGTTCTGGGTGTCATTTATAATCCCGTGTACGAAGAGCTGTTCACGGCGCAGCGTGGTGAAGGCGCTTATTTTAACGGGAAAAGAATCCACTGCTCCCGCATTGAGACGCTAAAGACCAGCCTGCTGTGCACCGGCTTCCCGAATCACAAGCGCCACGCGCACCCCAATATTTATTATTACTGGGATTTCACGTTGCGATCGCACGGCGTGCGCCGCGACGGCTCAGCGGCGCTGGACCTTGCCTATGTCGCCGCCGGGCGCTTCGACGGTTTCTGGGAATTCGGCCTGAAGCCGTGGGATACCGCAGCGGGCGTCCTGCTCGTCGAAGAAGCGGGAGGCACAATCAGCGACCTCGAAGGGCAACCGTACACTCTTGGCGGCAAGACCATCCTTGCGTCGAATGGGCTGATTCACGCGGAAATGAAGCAGCTTGCCGCCGAGATCGCCAACCGCCGCATGCCGCCGCTATAGAGAACACCGCAGAATCTTCCTCGCTACATTTGTGGACTGTTGCTGATTGGGGCTGAGGGAGGGCTTCTGTCGACCGTGGGGTAAACGCAAAATAACTCATAATGAATTATATACTAAAGTAATTTAATGTCAAGAGGAGATCCCCTCGGTAACGCCGCGCCAGTAGAGGGACTGAAGAGGTTGAAGTTAAGGTGCGCTTCCGGGCGGCGGTTATATGTCACAGCGAAAAGTGATAAAGATCACACAGTTCTGTGGGAAATCACTCAGTTCCGGGCCAGTTCCGGGCCAGGTTCGCGCAATGTCAAGGACTTTCACGCAGGGTAAGAGATTCATTATGTGTATGTTGCAAGGAGGCGATTAAATCGGCCAAATTTGTCCACTTCGGCCTTTGACTTGCCTTTTCCTCACCCGTAGAGAGACCTAGGGCGGGAATAAGGACAGACCAAATGCCGAATACCATGGTTGCAGAAAGACCAGAAGTCTCCAGTTTGCGACAGACCACAGAGTTCCGAAGCAGAACACGGACGCCGTATGGCTTGCCAATTGAAGACGATTGCGGGGCCTGTAAAGTCCGCAGTACGCAGTTTTTTTGCGGATTCTCAGAGCGCTCGCGAGCGGCTTTGCGCCCGATCATGCATGTGAGCACCTATCCGGAGGGTGCGCTGATCGTGATGGAAGGCGAGGCGGCGCGGGGCGTCCATCTGCTTTGCCAGGGGCGCGCGAAACTACTGACCACCAACAGTGATGGAAAGACGTTTATCCTGAAAATTGCCAGTGCCGGTGAAGTGATCGGTCTGAACCCCATCCTTACCGGTATGCCGTATGACATCACGGTGGAAACGCTGCAGCCTTGCCAACTGGCGTTTATTCCGCGCGAAGAATTTTTGCGCTTTATGAAGGAGCATAACGACGCCTCCTTCCAAGTGGCGCAACACTTGGGGCGCGATTGCCAGATGGCCTATGAAGTCATCCGTTCGATCGGCTTGAGCAATTCGGCGGCGGAAAAACTGGCGCGTTTTCTGGTGGAGTGGGCCGGCGACGGACGTGCCAGCGGCGGGATGGTCCGCGTGAAACTTACCCTAACCCACGAGGAAATGGCGCAGTTGATCGGTTGTTCGCGCGAAACCGTGAGCCGCACGTTGGGAGAATTCAAGCGTCAGCGTCTGGTGGAAGTGAATGGCTCGACACTCGTGCTGCGAGACATCGCGGCGCTGGAGAACCTGGCGGCGAATTAGAACTTCTCCCGGGCGGTTCACCCAGTTATCGCCCGGGAGCCAGCGGTCTTATCCCTATCTTCTCCCTAGCTTCTGTTCCCTTCATCCTATGCGGTTGTTTGCATGCTTGGCCTGTAGAGGCTTATGGTACGCTCACCGCGACTTTACAGAAATCTTACGCCCGTGAGGCTATCGTTTCTTGGTAACGAGAGATGAACTGCCGGACTCACTTTGGCGGCCTGTAACTGCCATCCCAAGAAATTCGTTGCCGACGAATAGTCGGCGAGGCAAGTTTCAAAACAATATTCCTCAGGTAGAAGCCCAATTGGTGCGTTCGAGAAACGTGGGAGGCTCGTAGGTCTTGCCTTTGGCCAGGCGACGTTCTTCACGGCGCGAGGTCCACAGAAGCAGCGGGCCAACCGCACGCGCGCTGAGCCGGGCGAAGAACCCAGACTCGCTCTCTACTTCCTTGCGCAGGGCTTGAATCTTTTCGCTGACGCTGCGATTGACAGACCGAAATTGGTGCTCCATGGCCCAAAGTGCGGCGTTATAGCCGGTGCGCAGTTTCTGCATTTCGCGTTCAAAGCGCTCGCGAACGCGGGGATCGGGATAGTCACGGTAGCGGCGCCAACCCTGCAGCATGGTTTGGCACATACGATAGAGGCTGGGTCCGTTGGCCTCGAAGTCATGCCAGAAAGCCCAGTCGAGAAATCGCTTGGAATCTTCGCGGGAAATGGCGGCGTGCTGGAAATTGAATTTGAACTGGCCGTGGATGTCGGCGAAATCCACGGAGTCCAGCAAGCGGCCTTGTTCCTTCATCTCGCGATACAGCGGTGTGCCGGGCACCGGTGTGTACAACATGAACTGGTGGAAATCGGTTTCGTGGCTGCAGGCGTGTTCAATCTCGCCGGTGATGTTGGCGGGAGTGTGGTGCTCCAAACCGATAATGGTGGAACCCTGAACGCGGATGCCGTGGCTGCGCATTTCGTGGGTCAATTCGCGAGTATCCGTACCCTTCAGCTTGCTGTACACCGAATGCGGGGACTCCAGGCCCATCCACACCCAGGAAATGCCGAGTTCCACGAGCTCCTGCATGGAGTAGCTCTT
>CAYOOS010000287.1:0-3552 GCA_964405585.1 uncultured Acidobacteriaceae bacterium
CCGCGAGAATCGAACTAGGCGGCCTCGAACAAGTAAAAGAACAAGTCCGCGACGAACGCCTCGCCAATTGGCTCCACTCCGTCATTTCTGACTCCCGTTACGCTCTCCGCCAACTCCGCAAGAATCCAGGTTTCACCACCGTCGCCGTCCTCACCTTAGCCCTCGGCATCGGTGTCAACATTGCCATGTTCAGTATCGCCGACGCGGTGGCTTTACGCCCTCTGGACGTCAAGGACGCGGCCCGCATCATTCGCATGTGGAACAAAAAGGTCTCGGGCGCATACGCTGCCGACCCAGGATTCTCCTGGCCTGAGTTCGAGGCTTTCCGGTCCGGAAGTCACTCCTTGAGCGGTATAGTTGCGTCCGACCGCCGTGGCGTTTTGCTCAGGCATGGCGAGGAAACCCGGCAACTGCTTGCCAACATTGTCTCGCCCAATTACTTCGATGTACTCGGAATCAAACCGGCCCGCGGGCGTTTGTTCGTGGCGGATGAGTTTCCAGCCCCAGACGCTCCGCACCCAATCGTGTTTAGCTTTGACTTTTGGCAGCGCGAGTACAATGGCGATCCGCAAATCGTCGGCAAGACCGTCGTCGCTAATCAGCTTGAGTGTATGGTCGTCGGCATTCTTCCACGCACTTATCGCGGGACAGAAGCTTTCCTCAATCCGGATGTTTACGTCCCGCTGCCCACTTGGTACGCCATGAACAGCAGCGAGCGGATACATTATGAGGCGGCTGACGTTCGAGAGTTCCAACTCCTTGGCAAGCTTCAGCCGGGAGTCTCCCCTGTCCAGGCACAAGTGGAATTGGCCGCCATCCAAAAACTCGTTAACGACCAACTTCCCAAAGCTGACCCCGACCGCTTGGTCACCGTTAAACTCGATCTGGATGAAAAAAGACAGAGCTTGGGCACAGTCGTCTTGCTCCTTCTCTGCATTACCGGACTTGTGTTGCTGATCGCTTGCGCCAACGTCGTCAATCTCCTTCTTGCCCGCGCAGAAGCGCGCCGCACGGAGATCGCCATGCGCCTCGCAATCGGCGCCAGCCGTCTCCGCCTGGTTAGGCAATTGCTCACTGAGATGCTGGTCTTAGCCTGTATTGCTGGCGTCTTTGCGTATCTCTTTGCTGACTGGATCATCCATCTCTTGCCTTCGCTCATGCCTCCAATCTTCGGTTTCGATTTCCGCATGGACGCGCGCACGGCGGCATTCGCAGTGGCCGTTTCAATCTTGACCGTATTCATTGCGGGCATCGCCCCAGCCCTCGGCAGCATGCAAACTTCCATTGCCGCCACGGCCAAAGAGCACGCCACGAGCGGACGACGCACGGGGCGTTTGAAGAACGTGTTGGTGGTCGTCGAGGTGGCCATTAGCGCAATGCTGCTGATTGCCGCCGGTCTGCTCATCCGCACACTCATTGCGGTGCGCAGCCAGGATCTTGGTTTCGACCAGGCTCGCAAAATGCTCATCGTCACCTTCGACAACACCGGAGACTCGGCTGATCAATATCAAGCGTTCTTGCTCCAGGCGCTCGAGCGCTTGCCCGCCGCCCCGGGCGTGCAGTCCGTTGCTTTCGCGGGGCGCATCCCCATGTGGGAAAGCGGCGGCGGTGCTTACAAACTCGTCTGGATTCCCGGGTTCAACACTGGATCGGGCGAAGAGGGCGTGCGCGTCAACTACACCGCTGTCAGTCCGGGGTATTTCTCAACGATTGGCACTCGCATTGTCCGTGGCCGCCCCATTAATGCGCGCGACAACCAGACGAGCGAACCCGTCGCTGTTATCAACGAGATGTCCGCCCGCTCCCTTTGGCCCGGCCAGGATCCCATTGGCCAGCATTTCCGCATCGGAGGATCGCGGGGCAAAGACGTCGAAGTTGTCGGCATCGCTCAAGACGGCCATTACAACGAACCCATCGAGGATCCCCGTCCCTACATGTTCCTGCCCATGGCGCAGGATCCCTCTGGCGACACCGTACTGTTGATCAGCACGAAACTCGATCCCCGATCCTTGGTTGGCAGCATCCGCTCACAGCTTCGTTCCATCGATCCCAACGTTCGCGTCCTCGCCACCACCACCCTGCAAGAGCACATGCGCGTCGCGCTCTTTGCGAACCGCATTCTCGTGAAGCTTGTCACGTCGGTCGGCGTGCTTGCCCTCATCCTTGCTGCCATCGGTCTCTACGGTGTGATTTCCTATTCTGTCTCGCGAAGCACCCACGAAATCGGCGTGCGTATGGCGCTGGGCGCTGCGCCTTCCGACATTCTTTGGTCAGTCATCGCCCGCGGAGCAACCCTCGCCCTCACTGGCGTTGTTCTCGGTCTCCTCGCCGCTGTCGCTTTCAGAAGCGTCATGGCAAGCATGTTGTTTGGAGTCAGACCCGCCGACCCGCTCACCTTCGTTCTTGTAGCTTTCGTTTTGCTCTCCGTAACTCTGCTCGCTTGCTATGTCCCGGCGTGGCGTGCCACTCGCGTCGATCCCGTGGTTGCCCTGCGTTACGAATAGGAGGAGTTGGCCGTGGCACTGTTTACAAAGGCTCGCAGTTTCGCGCGAAACCTATTCTTGCGTCGAAGTGTCGAATCTGACCTCGACCACGAACTCCACTCCCACCTGGAATTGTTAATCGAAGAAAACCTCCGCTCCGGCATGTCCCCCAACGAAGCCCGCCGCGCCGCTCAAATCGAATTAGGTGGCCTCGAACAAGTAAAAGAACAAGTCCGCGACGAGCGCCTCGCCAATTGGCTACACTCCGTCCTCTCCGATTGCCGCTATTCCCTCCGTCAGCTCCGCAAATCCCCCGCCTTCACCGCAGTCATCATCCTCACTCTAGCTCTCGGCATCGGCGCAAATACTGCCTTATTCTCCGTCGTCAACGGCGTGCTTCTGAATCGTCTGCCGTACCCCAATCCGGACCAGCTTGTCGAGGTCGCCGCAAAAGCGCCGCCATTTTCGGAAAGCTCGATTTCCTATCCGAATCTTCTCGACTGGGTGAAGGAAAACCACAGCTTTGAAGCACTCGCTGGCTACGGGGCGAATGATCTCAATCTCAGTGGCTCGGGTGAGCCCCAGCATGTTGCAGGGATGCGAGTCTCGGCGAGCTTCTTCAGTCTGCTCGGTGTGAAGCCGCTAATTGGAAGAAACTTCACTGCGGACGAAGACAAACGGGGCGCGACAAACGTTGTGATGCTTAGCTACGGTTTATGGAAGGACAAATTCGGAAGCTCGCCAGACATTCTTGGCAAGTCGCTGACTCTCAATGGCAGCCCCTACACCGTGGTCGGCGTTGTTCCGTCAAATTTTTACTTTTGCTGCGAAGCTACGAATTTCCGCCTCAGCGATGCATATCTTCCAATCGGTGCGTGGGACAACCCAAACCTGAATGACCGCGGCGATCATATGGGCATATATGCGGTTGGTCGTCTGAAGCACAGCGTGACTCTCGAACAGGCGCGCGCCGATATGGACAGCGTTGCGCAAGCTCTCGCGGCCCAATATCCGGATGTCGACAAGAACGAAGGCGTCTGGATCATGCCCCTTAAACAGCGCATGGTCC
>CAYOOS010000287.1:3562-5916 GCA_964405585.1 uncultured Acidobacteriaceae bacterium
GATGTGAAATTCATGCTCCTTGTTCTGCTCGCCGCTGTCGGTTTTGTGCTGCTGATCGCCTGCGCAAATGTGGCAAACCTGCTTTTGGCTCGTTCCACGGAGCGCGCAAGCGAGTTTGCCCTTCGATCCGCCCTTGGAGCGACGCGAGCCCGCGTGGTCCGCCAACTGCTCACAGAAAGCTTCCTGCTCGCGGTCACTGGCGGCGGTCTTGGACTGCTCCTCGCCTCGTGGGGAACTCAAGCCGGTTTGAAACTTCTTCCAGAATCGTTGCCGCGGGCGAACGATGTGGGCATGGACCCCCGCGTCCTGCTTTTCACGCTCGCCGTCTCGATTCTCGCGGGGGCCCTCGTCGGACTTGCGCCTGCTCTCAGAACTTCGCATCCAGACCTGCAGCATCCGTTAAGAGAAGGAGGGCGTGGCGCAACCGGCCCACGGCATCGCACACTGGCGGCCTTTGTCATCCTCGAATTGGCGTTGGCAGTCGTGCTCCTGATCGGCGCCGGCCTTACAATTCGCAGTCTTGCCTCCCTCTGGAACGTTAATCCGGGATTCAACCCCAGAAACGTTCTGACTTTCACGGTTTCAGTGCCCGCTTCGAAAGCGAAAGAAACGCCTGATGAGATTCACGCGACTCTTCGCCATCTCACAGCTGCCCTCGCCGCAGTTCCCGGAGCGCAATCCGTATCCTTAACCGATGGCGCTCAGCCAATGTACGGCGACGACGAATGGCCCCTTTGGATTGAAGGCCAGCCCAAGCCCCAATCGAACGACGAAATGATTAGCGCGCTCTCCTACATCGTCAGTCCCGACTACTGGAAGCTCATGGAGATTCCTCTTTTGCGCGGTAGGCTCCTGATGGAGCAGGACGATGCCCATTCACAGCCTGTCTGCGTGATCGACGCGATTTTTGCCAAAGAGTTTTTCCCGAACCAGGATCCCATCGGTCAAAGGCTCAACATTAACGGCGCTGATGTGCAATTCCAAATCGTCGGTATCGTCGGCCACGTCAATCAGTGGGGACTGGACACCGACTCCAGCGGCCCTGTCAAAGCCCAACTCTACACTCTTGTCCAGCAGTTTCCTGTTAAATGGATGGCTTCAGCGTCTTTCAGCAACCATGCCTTTGTCCTCCGCACCTCCTCGCCGAACTACCCAGGCGCCAGCGCGATTCGCGAGGCTATTCAGAAAAACGACAGCGATCAGGTGGCATACAATTTCGAGCCCATGGACCAAATTCTCTCTGACTCACTTGCCGCCCAGCGCTTTACCATGCTTTTGCTGGCGCTTTTCGCGGCCCTTGCTGTATTGCTTGCCTGCATCGGTATATATGGAGTTGTTTCTTACGTGGTTGGCCAGCGTTTCCATGAGATTGGAATTCGCATGGCGTTGGGGGCTGGGCGCGGAAACGTTTTGCTTATGGTGTTAACTCAGGCCGGAAAATTGGTGGCCCTGGGTGTTGTACTTGGCCTGCTTGCATCCCTCGGCTTAACCCGCCTGATAGTCAGCATGCTTTTTGGCGTGAACTCCTACGACCCGCCGACCTTTTTCGGCGTGGCGATTTTCTTGTCGCTAGTGGCAATGTTCGCCTGTTATCTCCCCGCCCGCCACGCCACGCGCGTAGATCCGATGATCGCTCTTCGCCACGAATAGCTCACGAATAGAAAGGAAGCCGCATGCCACACTTCATAAAACTCCGAAGCTTCCTGCGAAATCTTTTTTCTTTTCGCCGCGTCGAAGCTGACCTCGACCACGAACTCCACTCCCACCTCGAATTACTAATCGAAGAAAATATCCGCGCCGGCATGTCCCCTCAAGAAGCGCAACGCGCCGCGAGAATCGAACTAGGCGGCCTCGAACAAGTAAAAGAACAAGTCCGCGACGAGCGCCTCGCCAATTGGCTCCACTCCGTCCTCTCCGATTGCCGCTATTCTCTCCGCCAACTCCGCAAATCCCCCGCCTTCACCGCCGTAATCATCCTCACTCTAGCCCTCGGCATCGGCGCAACCACCGCAATCTTCAGCGTCGTTTACGGAGTCTTGCTCCGTCCTCTCCCCTACGTTCACCCCGACCGCATCATGGCTCTCTTCGAGGTCACTTCGGCTGGCACCCCCTCGCGTCTCGCCGATCCCAACTTTGATGACTTCCGCGATCAATCTCACAGCTTCCAAGCCATTGCCAAGTACAACAGCAACACCATGTCCGTTTCCGGCGCCTCCCAGCCGACGCGCACCACGGTCGCAAGCGTCTCGCCTGACTTTCTCAAAGTTTTCGCCATTCAACCGATCCTCGGGCGCGGTTTCAGCCCCAGCGACGATAAAAAAGGCGCCGCCCCCACCGTTCTTGTCAGCTTTGAA
>CAYOOS010000288.1:0-5913 GCA_964405585.1 uncultured Acidobacteriaceae bacterium
ATTCATGCGCGCAGATTCCCGCGCACGTCCAATTTGTTGACTGGTACACATCCGGAAACGACGCCCTCTTCTCCACCACGCTGCTCACGAATTCGTTTACCATGTGAGGGTGCGAGCCACCATGGCCGCCTCCTTGCGTGAATGACAGATGCGCATGCTCCGCATCATAAACACCCCTGGTCGTGAATCGCTGGATCGGCTCCGGCAACAATCGCGCAAAATCCGGCACCACCACTCGTTCTGCGATCTCGCCCGTGTGCACAATCGGATGCTCGCTCTCAATCCGTGTCCATTCGTAAGTCTGCTTTGAGCCATACACATCAAAGCTTTCAATGTATTGCCGCGAAGTCTCGAACAACGATCGTGTCACTTCAAACGAAACTTCCTGGCCCCGCACCTTGAACAGAG
This sequence comes from uncultured Acidobacteriaceae bacterium, assembly GCA_964405585.1. Lineage (GTDB taxonomy): Bacteria > Acidobacteriota > Terriglobia > Acidiferrales > UBA7541 > Acidiferrum. Next base: position 409 of record CAYOOS010000288.1, read on the forward strand.
CGCTCTCCACAGCGAACGGTGAGCCATACTTGGCAACGAGTTTCTCCGCAATGCGCCCCGATCCGAAGCACGACACGTAATCCGCCTCGCCCCTCGCCAGCGCCAGGCATGGGCTCACCGCGTGCGTCGCATAGTGCATCGGCGGCAATCCCTCCCAATATCCCGGCCAACCGGCCATCTCCTGCTGGTGACAACCGCGCATAAACTGAATGCGCCCCAATTCCCCGCTGTCTCTCTTTTCACGTTTGAACTGGTATTCTCTGGTGTTGTTCGCCGTCTCAATCTTCATGTAAGTCTTCCCGGTCGTTCTCGCGGCCTTCACGATTTCACGACATTCCTCCACCGTCGTTGCTGACGGAACTGTACACGCCACATGTTTGCCCGCTCGCAGCGCCGCAATGCTCTGCGGCGCATGCAGATGAATCGGTGAATTGATATGCACGGAATCCACTTCCGGGTCGCGTATCAGCTTCTCGAAGTCCGTGTAACGTTTCTTGATCCCGTAAAGTTCTCCGACTTCATTCAATGCGCTCTCTGTGCGTTGGCAGATCGCGTACATTTCCGTGTGGGGGTGGTGCTGGTAAATCGGGATGAATTCCTTCCCAAATCCCAATCCAACGATGGCAATTTTGACTTTTCCGCTGCTCATCTGATTTTCTCCCGGGCACAACACGTGCCCGCAAATAATTCAATCGTTCTGACTCTTACAACTTGCGCAGCCGAACTTCCGTCCAACCTGCATTCACCGGGACGAATCTTTCCCGATCCACGCGGCCCAATCGTTTCCGTCTGGCGCCGCCAATTCGCCTGACTCCGGAATCGCGGTGGCTGCTCCCGCCCATTGGCCCGTACTTGGATTGAACCAGCGCACCACTGCATGAGCCGGCAATTCTCCCTTCCGCAGTTGCACAGTCTGCCCAACGGGCACATACAGGACTGCCCAGTCCTTCTCCGAGGATCTCGCTGCTGCCACAAACACCGCTGCGTCAGCGTCGCCAGGCTGTACCGCTAGTACTTCCTTTGCGGGACTCAGCTTCCACCAATCAAACGAACCGAAGAATTCTTTCAGATACTTCATCTCCATGCTGCCCGGGAGGTGCATCGCCTCTGTCCATGGATGCGCGATTCCCGTTCCCGCGTGATTCATCGGTTCCGCTGGAACCGTCTCCCAACTCCAAACGCCATGCGCGCCATAGGTCACGCCCGCTGTCGGCGAGATCAGCAAGCTCCAGTAGGCCGCCCGACGCACCGCATGGGCATCGAACGGTTTTCTCCCCTGGTAGCTCATGTGCCCTTCGTAGTTCGGTTCCAGGTTGATGATTGGGTGTGGGTTCGGACCTCTCCAGCCCTTTGCCGGGGGGCCTTCGGAGAGCCACCGGAAATCGCTCACCGAGTCGCCATGCCCGCTCTGGTATCCCACGAAACTGAACCACGGTTCACCCTCAAACTCCTCTTCCACCCACTGCTCCCCCGCCGGATGCATCGTCGCCACCCGTGACGGATGTTCGCCAAACCCGGCACGCGCAATTCGTTTCCACCGCTCCGCCTTCTCATCCCGGTAATCACCATCTCCCGCCAAAATCCAGATCACCTGATACGCTTCATACCGCACCACCATATAGCGCACCAGTTTTGTGATCCGGTCTTCGTTCAGAGCGAGTCCTGGATTCAAAGTCATCGGCAGTTTGCCTACCGGCCCATCCCAAATCAATACTGGCGCGGCCACCAACCCCTTTTCATTGACGGTTCTAATCCGCGCATCCATCCGTTGATAAAATGTCGGATCAATCGTTATGTCCTGTCCATCCTCGTACGCCAGCCGCCCTTCGGCATTCGCTCCCGCCGCAACCCATTGCGTCATCACAAACTGCAAAACCGTGAAGCCCTTGCTCTTGCGGTCCTCAACGTAGGTTTCCCAACTCTTTCCGTCTGCTTTCAGCGGGCCGTTCCATACCGTATCCGAAAGCCAGAAGAAGGGAGTGCCGTCCGCTTGCGTCAGATAACGCCGGTTACTTGAGACGCGAACGGAACCGTGTTGATAAAGTCCCTCTTGCGATTTGTTCGCCACACAGCGAAACGTTCCCCCCACATTGTCTAGCCCGGCATCGTCCCCCGGCGTCGAACTCGTGCTGTAGCTCCATTCCCCAATCTCCTCAGGCGAAAATCGCACCCTCCATGTGTTTCCTCCATCCCAAAATGCATGCGCCACTCTCTCGCCAGCCGCAGGCGAACGAAATGTCACCACTACGTCCACGTCCGACAACGGGTTGGCGTATTTCGATTTGCTTGTGAACTGCGTTTCAAAAACCGCCCATTGCGGCACTTCAACGGATGTTTTGCCGGCTTCTGTTTGAGGAAGGTTTGTCATGAACAGGAAGGCGCAGATGAGCAAGCTTAGCATGCGAGTCCGGATAAGTTTGTTCGCCGCGGCGGCAACCACCCCTGCCTTAAATGCATTGCCACCGCACACGCCTCTCTATCGGTGCACCTTGTCCAAGCTGTCGATTGCATAACTACACGCGGACACACACACCCAGCTGAATCCTCTGCCCGAGAGGCTCGGATCCACCCAAATGGTGCCTTTCCGTTTTCTGAAAATCTGTAACAATGAGCCCCTCCTTTCTGAGAAAAGAATCACCCCTCCAATGTGCTGAAAATGCCCATAATTATTGATGAAAAATAGTGATTTGACCGTGCGGAATTTTGTTATAATCCGACCATCCGCAAGGCCTGCCGGGAGGGTTTGTGATCCGGAAAGCAAAATCTGCGGCTGCCCGTCGTTTCCTTGTTTCCGATGCTCAAGTAAATGCTGAAGGTGTCCACGTCTGGCCCTTCGATCCACAGTTCCCTCTGGATGTCGTCAAACACGATCTCAGTGGCCGTCATCCCTTCCGCATGAATCGCCACGATTATGTCGAATTGGTTTTCCTGAATTCCGGTGAACTGGTATGGCAGGTTCAAGACAACCTCGTCAAGCATCGCCGGGGCGACCTCTTCCTGATGGTCTCTCCCAAATATCATCGCGTCACGGAACAGTCCAGCCCCCAGGTCAACGCCGAATCCCTTTTCTTTCACCCCAACCTCTTGAAATCATCCCCCCGGGCCAAGGATGAGTCCGAATACCTCATGCCTTTTTTCTCCCGTGATGGGGCGTTTTCTCACGTTATTCCCGCCAAGACCGGGATTCCCTCAAACATCCTCAATCTGATTCGCCGTATTCAAACAGAACTCCCCGCCAACACCGATCGCGCCCGTTTGTGCGTCAAGACCTACGTCAAGATGATTCTCGTCCATCTTTTGAATCATTTTGCTGCGTTCCAGGAACCCTTTGTCCCCTTCGACCAACGCCATCGCGAACTCGACCGCTTCAAGCCTGTCTTTGAGTTCCTTGAACAGAACTTCTCTGAACCCATCTCTCTCGGCGAGGCCGCCGAAACCGTGAATATGAGCCCGTCTCATTTTCGCCGCGCCTTCAAGCACCTCACCGGTCAGTCCTTCGTCCCCTACCTCAATCATTTCCGTATTGAAAAGGCTCAGGAACTCCTTGCCAATTCCCGCATTCCCATTTCGGAAGTTGGCCTCGAAGTCGGTTTCTGCGACCAGAGTTACTTCGGCCTGATTTTCCGCCGCCTCACTCACTTGACTCCTCGCCACTACCGCCAGCAGGTTTCCAGGCTTGCGGAAAAGCCGCATATCGTCCGTTAGTTCTTAACTCGTTCCCGCATTCACTCTGTTCTCCTGTTCCCTCTGATTCTTTTCTCAGAATCCTTCCCAAAACCTTATAGAATTAATCTCTAAATCCGCTTATTTTTCCAATAGAAACTGTGCCCTCTCCCTGCGCCCTTTCTCATGCGGCTTGCTTCACGGTTGTCGTCGAGAAATAATCGCGCTTGCTTGTAGATCGGTCTGAAAAAGAGGCAGGTTTCCCGATGGGCACGATGCGATTCGCGATGATTGGATCGGGGTTTTGGGCGCAATACCAGCTTTCGGGTTGGCGCGAACTCCCGGGTGTCGAGTGCGTGGCCGTGTGCAATCGTACGGCTCATAAAGCCGCCGCTCTCGCCCAAAAGTTCGCCATCAGTTCCGTCTACACCGATGCGCGCGATCTCTTTCGCAAGGAAAAGCTGGATTTCGTCGATGTTGTGACCGATGTCGCCACCCACTGTTCCTTTGTAAAAATGGCTGCCGAACATCACTTGCCCGTGATTTGCCAGAAGCCGATGGCCCCGGCACTTCACATCGCGGAACAGATGGTGCAATCCTGTCGTGATGCCGGCGTCCCTCTCTTCGTCAACGAGAATTGGCGCTGGCAAACTCCGATCCGCGAACTCAAACGCATCCTCTCTTCCGGGATCATCGGCTCTGCGTTCCGCGCTCGCCTCGATATGATCTCCGGCTTCCCCGTTCTCCGGAACCAGCCTTTTCTCAAGGAACTCGATCAGTTCATTTTGACCGACCTCGGCAGCCACATTCTCGATGTCGCTCGTTTCCTTTTCGGTGAAGCGGAAAGCGTCTATTGCCAGACCCATCGCGTTCATCCGGATATCAAGGGCGAAGACGTCGCCACCGTCCTCCTGAAAATGGCGGGACCCATCACCGTCGTTGTCGAAATGGCTTACGCCGAAAATCCTCTGGAACGCGAGTGTTTCCCGCAAACTCTTATCTTCGTCGAAGGCGACGCAGGCTCCGCTGAAATCACGCGTGATTATTGGCTTCATGTCACCACCAAGGATGGCACGCGCACTTCCCACCATCCGCCCCACCGCTATCCCTGGGTTGACCCCGCCTACGAAATCGTCCACGCCAGTATCGTCCCTTGCCAGGCCAACCTGCTCGAGGGTTTGCGCGGAGGTTCTGCAGAAACCACTGGTGAGGATAATCTCAAGACACTGAAACTTGTTTTTGCTGCGTATGAATCGTCCGCCAGGAATCAGGTCATCACACCCTGAAAGTCACCCCATGCTCGATTCCAACCTTCTACCTGCCGCCGCCAAAACCTCCACTTGCTGGGCGCCGTTCCTTTTTCATTCACCGTTTCCCGGAAGGCCAGTGTGAGCTCTTCCCGCAATCTCGTTCTTCTCGGCACGGACTCTCCTCCTCCGGAGCCTACCCTTCTCCGCGCCGGGCCACTCTCCCTCTTCTTTGAACAAGGCGAGCTTCGCCACATCAATCTGGGTGATAACGAGGTCCTCCGGCGCATCTATGTGGCCGTCCGCGATCGTCACTGGCGATCCATTCCTCCCATCATCACTCAAATCAGCCACGAAGTTGATTCCAGTTCTTTCAAAATTCTCCTCACTGTCCAGCACAAGGAAGAGGATATCGATTTTTCCTGGGACGGCCTCATTCTTGGCTCGTCCGATGGTGATATCACTTTTGCCATGCAAGGCGTTGCTCATTCCACCTTCCTCCGCAATCGCATCGGTTTTTGCGTGCTCCATTCCACCTTGGAATTTGCGGGACGCGCCTGCATCTCAGCCTGGCCGGGCGCGAATCCGAAGAGTC
>CAYOOS010000289.1:0-5908 GCA_964405585.1 uncultured Acidobacteriaceae bacterium
GACGCTGGGCCAGCAGGGCCGCGAGATTAGCGGTGTCGATTTTGGGCGTCGATTTCAAGGTGAACTAATGTTAGCAGGAGTCAGCGTTCAGGTTAGGTGGTTGGATTTCATCGGGGCGGAACAGCTACCGATGGCGAAGCCAGAGAAGGAAGCCGAGGACTGCGCCTCCCGCGGCAGAAATAAGGAGCAGCCCGCGCGTTTCGGGCATGGCGACAAGTCCCATAACCATAAATCCCAAAACAATGAAGAGGCCGATCGGATGGCCCGTCCACTGCCCGGCGCCGTAAGGTCCAAAGGGCACGAGGTGTCTTGGCTCGGAATCGGAGGCGTGTTTAGCGGCTCGGATCATTGAGGCGAGGGTACACCCCGGCATTGCTGAGCACAATCCATCCGGGACCAAAAGAAAAGGCCCGGCGGACTCGGCTGCCGGGCCTTTGCTGATATTGGATGAGTTTCAGTGTACGGCTGTCGTCGAATCGCCGACGCTGGCCGCGGGCGGTTCGGGTTCCGGAATAACAGGGGAAACGGGATCCTTTTCGAGGGCTTGCTCGAGCACTTCGTCGAGCGTGCGCACGTAAGAGATCGTCAGGTCGCCGAGTATTTCCGGCGGCAGATCGGCTACGGCGTTGGGTTCGTTGTCGGCAGGCAGAAGCACATGCCTGATCCCGGCACGCTTCGCGCCGAGGACTTTCTCCTTCACGCCACCGATTGGGAGAACCACACCGGACAGGGTCATTTCACCGGTCATCGCAAGGCGGTTCTTGATGGGGCGATTCGTAAGCAAGCTGACGAGCGCCGTCACCATCGCCGCGCCAGCGGACGGGCCATCCTTTGGCACCGCGCCAGAGGGCACGTGGATGTGAATGTCAGCCTTGCGGAAGAAGTCCGGATCGATGCCATAGCGTTCGGCATTGGCACGGGTCCAGGTTAGCGCTGCGGTCATGGATTCCTGCATGACTTCACCAAGGTGGCCGGTCATGGTGAACTGCTTGCCCCCGCGCATGCGGCTGGCTTCGATGAAAACGATGTCGCCGCCCACGGGAGTCCAGACGAGGCCGACGGCAACGCCGGGTTTCTTGACGCGCTCTTCGACTTCCTTCTCCGTGCGGAATTTTGGCACACCCAGGAATTCGCGCACGATTTCCGGAGTGACGACCATTTTGTCGGGCTTGCCTTCCGCGATGCGGCGAGCCTGCTTGCGGACGAGGGTGGCAATTTCACGCTCGAGATTGCGAACACCCGCTTCGCGCGTGTAGCTGTGAATGATTTCCCGAAGTCCTTCCTCGGTAAATTCGAGCTGTTCGCCTTCCTTGATGCCGTGCTCCTTGGTCTGCTTGGGAATCAAGTACTTGTGCGCGATTTGGATCTTCTCTTCACCGGTGTAGCCGGGGAGTTCGAGAATTTCCATGCGGTCGCGCAGAGGCTCCGGGATGGGATCCATCCAGTTGGCCGTGGCGATGAAGGTGACTTTGGAAAGGTCGAACGGCACATCCAGGTAGTGATCGCGGAACGTGTTGTTCTGCTCCGGGTCTAGAACTTCCATTAGTGCGGAAGAAGGGTCGCCACGGAAATCGCGGCCGAGCTTGTCCACCTCATCGAGCATGCAGACTGGGTCGTTGGATTCGGCGCGCTTCAGCCCCTGAATGATCTGGCCGGGCAAAGCGCCAATATAGGTGCGGCGATGGCCGCGAATCTCGGCTTCATCGTGCATGCCGCCAAGGGCGATGCGGACGAATTTGCGGCCGAGTGAACGCGCGATGGACTTACCGAGCGAAGTCTTGCCAACGCCCGGAGGCCCGACGAAGCAGAGGATGGGCCCCTTCATGCCCGGCTGGAGTTTTTTCACAGCCAAGTAATCGAGGATGCGCTCCTTGACCTTCTGCAGGTCGTAATGGTCTTCGTCGAGAATTTCGTGCGCCTTGGTAATGTCGATTTCCGCGCTTCCGGAAGACTTGGACCAGGGCAACGAGGTCATCCATTCAAGATAGGTGCGCGAAACCATGTATTCGGCGGAAGCAGGCGTCATTTTGGAGAGGCGCTTCAGTTCGCGGTCACACTCCTTCTTGGCCTCCGGCGTCATGCCGGCTTCTTCCACTTTCTTGCGCAGCTCATCGATTTCGGCTTGCGCGTCGTCAATTTCGCCTAGTTCCTTCTGGATGGCCTTCATCTGTTCACGCAGAAGATATTCGCGCTGGTTCTGGCTGACTTGCTCCTGAACCTGCTCGTTGATCTTGCTGCGGAGTTCGAGTACTTCCATTTCCTTGGAGAGTTCGCGGATGAGCGTTTCCAGGCGCTTGCGCACGTTGGAGGTTTCGATCAATTCCTGGCGCAACAGCGTGGAAAGACTGGGAAGAGTCCCGGCGATAAAGTCGGCCAGGCGGCCGGGGTCCTCGATGTTCAGAGCGGCATTCTGCAACTCATCGGAGAGTTGCGGCGAACGGCTAACGACATCGCGGAAAAGTTCCTGGGCATTGCGGATCAGGGCCTCGAGCTCCGCGTCGTCGTCGCCAACCGTATCGGGTTCGGCTTCGATGGTGGCGCGCAGGAAGGGGCGCAAGCCGAGTAGTTCGACGATGCGGATGCGCTGCAGGCCTTCCAGGAAGACAACGACATTGCCATTGGGCATTTTGACGGTCTTGTGGACCTTCGCGAGCGTGCCAACTTTGTGGAGGTCCGCAGCAGCAGGATCCTCGATCCGCGGATCCAATTGAGCAACAACGCCGAGGAGCTTTTCTTCGCCAGCGAGCGAATTGACAAGGGCCAGAGAACTTTCGCGGCCCACAGTTAGAGGCAGGACGGCGCCCGGGAACAGCACGGTGTCCCGGACAGGAAGAATCGCGAGCGTTTCCGGTACAACAAGTTTCTTGTCAGCCATGGTATCCCTCAAGTCCAGCGGCAGGAAGCGCCGCCATGCCGGGTTAGATGCAGGAAGGGAAAAAAGGGTGCCCAACACTGCAATTCAACCGAGCAGATATCTTTAGTCATTCGCGCTAAGATTTTATCTTATCCAGTAGCATAATTGCAAATGGCATGTTATTTCATTGAAAACAAATGTGTTACCATCCAGTTTGTTCTCCCCACCTGTCTTTATCGGCCATCCCCTGGGCTAGGATAGTGCTTCTTGATGAATTGGACGGCCTGCTCCCTTGTCTGAAGTTGTCCATCCAATTGTGCATCTTCGAGAGCCGTCAGCATCTTTTGGAAATCGGGTCCAGGGCTATAACCCATATCCTGCAAATCGACGCCGGTCAATAGGCGGGATGGGCGGAATTGCTCAGGAGGGGTTTCGGCGAGGAGATTCTTAAGGGTGTGGTAAGCCTCGAGGTAGCCATGGCTGGAGAGGCAATCAAGGCGGTGCAGTTCCAGATGCTCGGAGAAAGCGGGGAGGCGGACGAAGCGCTTGAGTGTGGGTTTGCGCATCTGAGCGACATCCTTGAATTTCATGTGATTTGCAATGAGGGCGAGAATCTGCGCGGTATCGTCGTTGGAAAAGCGCAGGCGCTGGCAAATTGCGGCGGCCATTTTCACGCCCACCTCGACGTGGCCATCGAAGCGAATGCGGTCCCCCGTGACGGACGCCGGGCGAAATGTGGGCGGTTTGCCGACATCGTGAAGAAGAACGCCCCAGGCGAGCGTAGGAGAAACACCGGCGGGGAGGCCAGCGAGCATGAGGCGGGTATGGATCCAAACGTCGCCCTCGGGATGATATTCGGGAGGTTGAGGTACACCTTTCATGGCGGAGATTTCGGGCAAGAGTTGCAGGAGAAGGCCAGTATCGTCGAGGAACTCGAAGGCGCGGCGCGCGGCACCTTCCGTGAGGAGCTTGGTCAATTCCTCGCGAACGCGTTCAGCGGAGACGACGTGAATCTCCGTGGCGAGTTTCTGAATGGCTGCGAAGGTGGCGGGTTCGATGGCGTAGTCGAAGCGAGCGGCAAAACGAATCGCACGCAACATGCGTAATTTGTCTTCGGTGAAACGGCGTTCGGGCTCGCCGATGGCGCGAATGGTCCTGGCATGAAGATCGTGCTGGCCGCCGATGTAGTCGAGGACCTCGCCGGTATCGTGGCGCATGAGCAGACCGTTGATGGTGAAGTCGCGGCGGGCGACATCCTCCTGAGGAGTTTTGGAGTAGACGACGCTGTCAGGATGCCTGCCATCGGAGTAACCGACATCGGAGCGAAACGTGGCCACTTCAACTTTGCTCACATCGCGAGCGACGAGAACAACGCCGAATTGCGCGCCGACTCCCACGCTTCCGGGGAAAAGCTGCAAGACGCGGTCCGGAGTAGCGTCAGTGGTCACGTCGTAATCGGTGGGCACGCGATTGAGGAGAATATCGCGCACACAGCCGCCAACGAGCAGCGCCTGGTGTCCGTGGCGGATCAGCGTATCGCAGATCGAATTGGCAAGTTCGCGGGAATTCACGGTCTGATTATGCGCCAGGCACGGCGGAGGACGCACAAGAAATGAGATGAGAGCGATGCCGAGGGGCTAATTGCAACGAAGGACGAGGCAGGTGATGTCATCGGACTGACGGGTGGCGCCGACAAATTGTCCTACCTGCTGCATGAGGTATTGCAGGGTTGCCTGGGCGGAAAGATCGGGAAGATCTCGAATGATCTTGAGCCAGCGCTGGTCGGTGAACTCCTCGCCGGCGGAGTTAAAGGCTTCGACGACACCATCGGTAAAGAGGATGAGGGTGTCTCCAGGTTGCAAATCGACGGAAGCGGCTACGAAAGTGGCTTCGCGGAGAATGCCGAACGGCAAACTGCCGGATTCGAGGCGTTCGATGCCGCCATTTGCGCGGCGAACGACGGGGGAATTGTGTCCGGCATTCACATAGAACAGGCGATGCGTAGATGGATCATATTCGCCAATCACCGCGGTGGTGAAGCGGCGGCCTTCGAGGCTGTGGGCGCAAGCGTAGTGATTCAATCGCGTTGCAAGTTGCACGAGGGGAAGACCCTCCGAAGCGAGTGTATGCAGGCTGGCTTGCAAGGTGGCCATGAGGAGCGCAGCGGGGACGCTCTTGCCGGCGACGTCCGCCATGACGAGCTGCAGCTTGCCGCCGGAGGCTGCGTCAGCGGTGGGAAAGAATGCGTCGTAATAATCACCCGCGACAGAGTTTTGCGGGCGTGTCCAGAAGGCGACTTCCGCGCCGGGAATGGCGGGAGGCTCCGAAGGCACGAGCCAGGATTGGATTTCGCGGGCAATCTCAAGGTCGCGCTTCATGATGACTTTGTCGGCGAGCTCGAGAGAAAGCAGAAAAAGGAACAGCACGGCGGCGATGAACTCGTAGTGGTTTTTCTGATTGGAAATAAGCAGCAGGACAAATGCGACGAGCAGGAGCACGCGGCGGGCGGGCGAAAGCTTGTTCAGCAACGCCCAGAAGAACTGGCTGACAACGGGCCAGGGCCTCCTCCAGCGGGGCAATTTGTGGATTTCGTCCCAATCCACGTCCTTGCCATAGAAGCCATAGCTGGAGCGGGCATCGGCCGCGAATTGGAACCAAAGGTCGTCGATGGCACGGCCTTCGCTGACCCGGTGCCAGAAGTTCTGCACGCGCCCAATCAAGGAAGGGCGCGCGGACGGAGCGCCGGGAGCGTTGGGAGTGGAAGGAGTCATGAATTGCCAGTATAAAACATTGGCGAACAGCGCGCAGCGAAGAGAGGGAATCAAGAATCGTCGCGGCGGAGAGAGCCCCCGAACTGCACCGAGCCAAAACCGAATTTATCGCGGAGGCTGTCCGTAGCCTTGGTTAGCTTTTCGAGTCTTTCGCGGCGATCGGCTTCGAGGAGATCGAGTTGTTCTCCGCCGTGCGATAGCCCGGAAAGGGCCACGCCGAGGAGGCGGACCTTGCGCTTGGGATCGCGATGCTCGCGGAACAGATCAAGGAAGACGACCAAGA
>CAYOOS010000290.1:0-4806 GCA_964405585.1 uncultured Acidobacteriaceae bacterium
GGCAAAGCCGCGGCCGCGGCCGACCCCAACAATCCGGCCACCATCCGCGCGGCGGGATTCGTAGCGGCGTTCGCCATGAGAGCCGTGGTTGATGGTCATGCCGCTGGGCGTGTGGATGGTGCGGATGTAGCCTTTCTGATCGAAGCTGGCTTTGGTGCCGCTCCTGGTTTGAAAAGTGGTCTTTTTGCCCGCCGGATTATATTCGGTACTGTGGCCAGCGGCGTTGGTGGAAATCTTGCCGCCTCCAGGGCGAGCCACAACGACGGGCGGCTGATATTCCCTTTCCGGTTCGGCTTTGGCTGCTGGCGCAGTGCCGCGCGCCCGTGTACCGCCAGTTCTCGCGCCATTCGTGGTGCCAGGGCGTGGTGTTGCGGAGGCATTCGGTTTTACGCCGCCGGTCGTGTTCGTTCGCGGCGCGGTGCTTGGACGAGGAGCTGCAGCGGGGGTCGGCTTTGGCGCAGGCTTGGGGGCTTCGGCGGGCTTGGGAGTTTCGGCAGGTTTGGGAGCTGCTGCGGGCTTGGGAGGAGGCGCCTCTGTTTTACTGGGTGCAGTGGCAGGAGGCTTTTTCTGTTGTGCCGCGGCGGAAGCCGCCGGTATGGCACAAAGCAGCAAGAAAAATGGCAAAGCCCGGACGATAGTGCTTCTTTGTTGGCTCCAATTCATGATTACACTCCTCGGAGGATCCCACCCCAATGCGAGCGCCAGGAGCTTTGCCGGGATGAATCCGCGCAATGTGCAGGGAACACGGAGGCGAGTATCGAACCGGACGGCTCGAACTTTGTAAGAAATCCCTCGCAAGGCAACCTGGATAGGAAGTGGTACATACTCCATTTTAGAACGGCTGGTCTGTTCATGAACTGAGAGTGCCGATTCCAAGTTTCCAAAATGCCATCAAGGCAAGCTTGAAGCTGCGACCTCCTAGAGAAGAAGAGAGATCCCTCGCTTCGCAGATTCCGCTCCCTCCTACGGCGGGCAGGCGGGATGACGGGGTTGGGAGAGGTTGATGAAAGGCGAGCACGGTGTAATTGTGCCGCTGCAAAGCGAACCGACCGATTAGTGGGAGAGGGGGGTACCCGAGGGCGGGCGTGAGCGCTTCATGATGAACATGAGGGGAATCATGGCGAGGCAGAGTACGCCGAGGATCCAGTACACATCAATGAAGGCGAGCATGGCAGACTGGCGCTGCAATTCGCCGTACAGCATGACCTGGGCTTGATGCGCGGCGTTGGCGGCGCTGGCCCCGCGGGTTTGCAGCAAGGCGGTGAGTCCGTGGAGAGCGGCGCGATATCGGGGATCGAACGGCGTCATGTGGCTGACGAGCATGCTCTGGTGGCGTTGCGTGAGGCGCGCTTGCAACGTGATGACCAGGGAAATGCCAACGCTGCCGCCCAGGTTGCGCGCCAAATTGATCAGGCCGGTGGCGTTGCTCATGCGCTCCTTGGGCACAAAGGAAAAGGCCATGACGTTAATGGGCACGAACATGAAAGGCATGCCGCCGCGCGAAATCATCCACACAAAGACAAACGTCCAGAAACCGGTGGTGAGATTGAGTTTGGAAAGCTGGAACATGCCGACAGAAAGAATGCCCAGACCGATGACCACGAGCCAGCGGGGGTCGCGGCGCATCATCAGGCGCCCGACAATCGGCAGCATCAGCAACGTGAGAAACGTGCCGGGGGAAAGGACCAGGCCGCTGAGCTCCGCAGTGTACCCACTGAGGGTTTGCAGCATGACGGGAAGCAGCACAGTGGTGCCGTACAAAACAATGCCCAGCGCGAACATAAAGAACGTGGCGGTGGCGTAGTTGCGATCCTTGAAGAGATGTAGCTCGATGACGGGGTCTTTATGGTGCAACTCCCAAAGAACCGTACCGATGAGACCGACGGCGGAAAGTACGGCACACCAGACGATGAAATGAGACTCAAACCAATCGTCGCGCTGGCCCTTATCGAGGAAGACCTGGAGGAAGCCGAGGCCGACGCTGAGGAGTGCGATGCCGATGTAATCGATTTTGAGGCGCTCGCCGGTCTTTTTACCGGAGACGTGGGAAGGATCGACGATCAGGGCGGAAGTAAGAAGGATGGAAAGAAGTCCGACGGGAATGTTGATGAAGAAAATCCAGCGCCAGGAGTAGTTGTCCGTGAGCCAGCCGCCGAAAGTTGGCCCGATGATTGGGGCGACGACAACGCCCATGCCGTAGATGGCCATGGCCATGCCCTGTTTTTCGCGCGGAAAACTTTCGACAAGGATGGCTTGCGAGACAGGTTGCAGGCCGCCACCTCCCGCTCCCTGAATTACTCGAAAGAGGACGAGCAAAGGCAAGCTGGGAGCAACGCCGCACAGAAATGAGCTAACGATGAATATGACCACGCAGCTCATGTAGAAGCGTTTGCGGCCGAAGATGCGAGAGAACCAACCGGTAAGGGGAAGGACGACGGCGTTGGAAACGAGATAAGAGGTGAGGACCCAGGTGCTCTCGTCAACGCCTGCGGAGAGGCTGCCGGCGATGTGGGGGAGGGCGACGTTGGCGATGCTGGTGTCCAGCACCTCCATGAAAGTGGCGAGCATCACCGTGAAGGCAATCCACCAGGGATTGACGGCGGGGCGCCAGACATCGTGGACGGCGAGATCGGTTTGAGCGATGCTGCTCATACGCGAGTTCCTGCGTTTTCGGGAGCAGGAGAGTGAGGATGGCCCGTCTCCGCGAGATGCTGAAGATTAACAGGAGCGATGGTGGAAAACACGAACGAACCGCGGAGAATTTACACAAAAAGTATAGCGCAGCGGGGGAAAGAGGGAGTGTGGCGTGTGTCACATGCGCAAAGAGCTGGGCAATCGGGGAGTTGCCAGGCGAAAATCAAGGATTTGAGGCGGGAAAGAGCTGCTTGAATTCGGGATCATCGTGGAGAATTTTGAGGTCGGGATCCTGACGGGGCCAATCGAAATTGGCGTAGCCGACGGCGAAACACCGGCGCAGCGCATCGAGGGCTTCTTCGCGTTTGGCGAGAATTCCGTAAGTACAGGCCACGTTATAGAGAATGTTGGCGTCATTGGGGCGTAACGCGGCGGCCATCTGGAGTTGGCGGACGGCGTCTTCGACGCGGCCGAGATTGGCGTAATCGGCGGCAAGAAGGCTGCGGGCGCGCACGTCTTCGGGAACCAATTCGAGCTGGCGCTCGAGGATGAGCATTTCCATTTCGCGATAGTGCTTGTTTTCCTTCTCGCGGCCAAGGCGCTGGAGCGCATTGGTGTAGGGAATGTAGACGTTGTAATCGTCGCCGTTGGCGGCGATGGCCTGCTCGATCAGATCGGCGGCTTCCGCGAAACGTCCGGAAGCGAAATAGGCGCGTCCCAAAACGTTATAGGAACCTTCACAATCGGGTTTGCGGGCGATGGCGCGGCGGGCGAGATCGATGGCTTCCTGGTGGTTATGCTGGGAATAGGAGAGACGAGCGCGGGCGACCAGAGCTTCGGCGAGTTGCGGATCGAGTTCGAGCGCGCGATTGCAAGCAGCCTGACCGCGCTCCAGCCACTTGGGATCCTGATCGCGAAATTCCAGGGTCATGGCGCAGAGATAGGCAACGCCGGCGTGCGCGAGGGCGAAATTGGGATCGAGTTTGATGGCCTGCTCGTACATCTGCAGAGCGAAATCGAGGCTTTCGCGGCGGGCATAGCTGCGGCCGCGCAGGAAGAAGTCGTAAGCGAGGGAATTTTCGGTGGGCTTTTGCGCGATCTTTCTTTCTTCCTGAGGGGTGAGGTTGATGCGAAAGGCTTGCGCGATGCTGCGGGCGATTTCGTCCTGGACTTCAAAAACATCGGCCATTTCGCGGTCGTAGCGCTGCGCCCAGACGGTGTGGCCGGATTGCGACTCGACGAGCTGGGCGGTGATGCGAAGGCGATTGCCGGCGCGGCGAAGTGTGCCGCTGAGAACGTAAGAAGCGCGCAGTTCGTGGCCAACCTGAGGAGCGGTGACGGACTTGTCGCGGTAAGGGAGGATGGCGGGACGCGGAAAGACTTTCAGATTCTTGATATTGGCAAGCTCGGTGATGATGTCTTCGGTCATGCCATCGCGAAGGTATTCGTCTTCCTTGGCGGAGCTCAGGTTTTCAAAATAGAGGACGGCGACGGATTTGGTGGCGGGATCGGAAGGCGCATCGGAGGCCGGAGGAAGGTAGGAGGAGCGCGAAGGAGCGGGACGCTTGCCGGATTCGATGTCACGCTTCATGCGTTTGAGATCGGCGCGAAGTTCGGCGGCGGATTGGAAGCGGAGGTCGCGATCCTTTTCGAGGGATTTGGAAATGATATTGTCGAGGGCCTCTGGGACTTCGGGATTACGGCTGCGGGCGGAATCGGGAGTGCTGTTGAAAATAGCATTGAAAATCACGGCGGGAGTTGCGCCGGTGAAGGCCTGCTTGGCAGTGGCCATTTCATAGAGGACAGCGCCAAAAGAAAAAAGATCGGAGCGGGGATCGAGCTCATCCGCGCGAGCCTGCTCGGGAGACATGTAGGAGACCGTGCCCATCGAGGTGCCGGGAGTGGTGAGACCGGGGTTAAGGACGGTGCTTTCCTTGCCGCCAGTATCGACAGCGGAGAGAGAACTTGTTTCCTCGCTGACAATGGTGGCGGCAGTGAGTTTGGCGAGGCCGAAATCGAGGACTTTGGCCTGGCCAGCGTTGGTGATGAAGATGTTGGCGGGTTTGATGTCGCGATGGGTGATGCCACGAGCGTGGGCATGCTCGAGTGCATCGGCGACCTGAATGGAAATGTCCAGGAGGCGGTCGAGTCGCAGGGGTTTGGCGCCAATCA
>CAYOOS010000290.1:4816-5906 GCA_964405585.1 uncultured Acidobacteriaceae bacterium
GAAGGGTTTCGCCTTCCAGGAGTTCCATCACGATGAAGGGCTTTTCCTCGCCGGCCTCGCTGATTTCGTGAATGGTGCAGATGTTGGGATGGTTGAGAGAGGCGGCGGCGCGAGCTTCGCGCAGAAAACGATCGAGGCTGAATTTATCGAAGAGAGCGTTGGTGGGAAGGAATTTTAGTGCGACGGTGCGGTCGAGAATGGTGTCGCGCGCGGAATAGACGACACCCATTCCACCACCGCCCAACTTACCAAGGATGCGGTAATGAGAAATTGTCTGACCAATCATGCTGAAAGCAACCTACCTGAACCGGGACTGATGATAGGAGGAATCAAAGGGGGTGTCAAAGAGAAGGGAGGTGGAAAAGAGGGGTGAGAGGGAGGGAAGTTCCAGAATGGGCATTTGCACAGGATTTGTTGTGATTGTGGATAACTACCCAGTGAATTATCCAAAATGGGCTTGACTTGAGGCGAATAGAAAGCGAACATTTACCAGCCCTCGGGGTGCGTGAACGCGGGAGGGAAGGCGCTCGGGAGACAGCGATGAATGGAGCAGAGGTTGAGGAAACACAATGCCGAAACGGCGACCAGTTTTTTGGGGCGCTGAAACAGTACTGGGGCTACGACGGATTCCGGCCGAGGCAGGAAGAGGTGGTGCGGAGCCTGGCCGCGGGGCGGGATGTGTGCGTGGTGATGCCGACTGGAGGAGGCAAGTCTCTGTGTTATCAGTTGCCGGCGGTGCTGGAGGAGAAACGGACAGCGGTGGTGATTTCGCCCCTGATTGCGTTGATGCAGGACCAGGTGGCGCAACTTCGCCAGATGGGTATTTCGGCTGTGTTTCTGAATAGCGCGGTGGTAGAGGCGGATCGCAGCGAAATCAAGCGCAAAGCCGCCGCCGGGGAATATCGCTTGATGTATGTTTCGCCGGAACGCGCTGTGATGGAGGGAACGGCGGCGTGGCTGAAGAATGTGCCCGTGTCCTTCTTTGCCATTGATGAGGCGCACTGCATCTCCGAATGGGGGCACGAGTTCCGACCGGAATACCGGCAACTGAGCAGGCTGCGCGACCTGTTTGCCGACCGGCCGATCGCCG
>CAYOOS010000291.1:0-5883 GCA_964405585.1 uncultured Acidobacteriaceae bacterium
CCAGCAACGTCGTGATTCTGGAAAACACTGTTCGTTCCGATACCCGGGGCGCCACCGAGGATGTGGACGCCAAATATGAATTGATTGATCGCGGTGGCTACATTCCCACGGGCTTTACGTTTGACCCCGTGGTTCTGAGCGCCGATTTGCCGCTGGAGTTCTATGAAGCGCGCAATGCGGTGCGGATTGCGCAATCTGCCGGCGCGGAGCGTTATGCCGCGGAAAGTTACGGGAAGGCCGTGCACCAGATGGTCGAGGTGGATGCGCTGGCTTCCAGAAAGCATGAAAACAAGAAAGCGCTTATTTCGTTGTCACGCGAAGTCGTTCAGACTTCCGAGGACGCTCGTGAAATCGCCGTGAAGCACATTGACGAAGAGCGCGCCGAGGCCGAACGCAATGCCGCAGCCGGTCGTGAAGCCTCCGCTAACGCACAGGCCAATCAGGAACAGCAGTTGCGGCTCACCGCCCAAATGGAAACCGCGGATGCCGATCGCCAGCGTAAGGAAGCCGAACGGCAGAATCTGGATGCGCAGGCCGCCGCCCAGCAGGCCGCTGGCGCCCAAGCCGACGCCGAAAAAGCCCGCAACGACGCTCAGCAACTCCAAAAGGCTGCCGAAGCGGATTCCGTCATCGATCGTGCCGCCACAGCCTCCTCCGACGCGCAGCTTCAAAAAGCCGTGCACGACCGCGAAGAACTTCGCGCCAGTCTCCTTCAACAGTTCAACCTGGTCCTGGAAACTCGCGACACCGCCCGCGGACTTGTCGTCAATATGTCCGACGTGCTTTTTGATACCGGCAAGTACACTCTCCGCCCGCTGGCCCGCGAAAAGTTGGCCAAGATTTCGGGCATCGTGCTCGCTTATCCGTCGCTCAAGTTGGCCGTCGAGGGCAACACCGATAGCGTTGGCACCGAAGCTTTCAACCAGACACTCTCCGAGCAGCGTGCCGAAGGTGTCCGAAGCTATCTAACCCAGCAAGGTGTGCCGGAATCTTCGACCACCGCGACTGGTTTTGGTAAGACTCGGCCCATCGCATCAAACGATACTTCCGAAGGACGTCAGCAGAACCGCCGTGTCGAGCTGATCGTCTCCGGGGAAGTGATCGGTACCAAGATCGTTTCGCTCAGTCTGCAGCCCGTCGCCGACGCTACGACTCCTCAGTAGTTGTACCCACGAAAGGAGCCGGCTCCCCAAAAGCCGGCTCCTTCTTTTGTTGAGGGGTTTTTGTGTGCGCCCAAGATAAACAGAACTAGTCTCGCCACAAAACACTCTTCTGCGGGAAAAACGTTGCTTCCCATCGGCTGGAAATCCGGCAATTCCTGAACCTCTGTCGGGCCCTTGCAACCGGTGACAAGGATGTGACCCATATCGAACAGATTTCTAATCCGTGATCTGGCAGCATTCCAATTACCAGCACGAATTCAAGGAAAATCCCGAATCCGTGCTGTGAGCGGCCAAACGATTTCTCGTTAGCGCTTGCTCTGGGATAGAAGGAGTTCATCACATGCTTGGATTACTCGCGGCAGTTCTTATTATTCTCTGGTTGCTGGGATTTTTCGCATTCCACATTACCACTGGATTCATTCACATCGTCCTCGTTGTTGGCCTCATACTGCTCATCATCCATTTTGTGAGCGGCAGAAGCGCCACAGCATAACGGGCCGGTGGACTCGGACATAGTCTGATCCAGCCCGAGGTGTGAGTCGGCAGATCTCCAGTACGTTTTTGTCACAAATACCCCAGCGTTTGAGCTGATAGTCGCGACCGCCCGTATCGCGAGCCATTCCGGAATCGCGCGGGATGGAGCAACAAAAGGACATCATGTTTTTGATCGTGGCAGATCTCCTGCGGAATATTCATGGTTCGATTCGACGGTTCCCTGCGCTCGTTCACAAGGCAATTGTCGCAATGCGCGAAAATCGCGCCGCCCGCATCGTTCTCCGCGTCGTCGCAGGAATTGCCCTGGTTCCCGTGCTCTTTGCGGTGCTCATGCTTTTCTATGTCAACTGTGATCGTTCAGACCTTCCTGATCTGGATGGATTTATACGCTTTGAGCCCCCCACCACGGGCCACATCTACGATACGAATGGTCACGTCCTCATCGAATTAGGAAAGGAACGCCGGGAAATCATCCAATATGCGGAGATTCCTGACGTCCTGCGGCAAGCTATCCTTTCGGCTGAGGATGAGAACTTTTTCGCACACTCGGGTGTGGATTATTCTGTTTTTCCTCGATTGCTCAGCAAGACCAACGTTCACGCGTTGATCTCCCGCGCCGCCGGCTCAAACGGCAAGAGTGACGCGGACCGCGCGGCCGTGTTTCCTCAAGGCGGCTCGACGATTACGCAACAGCTTGTGCGCGGTTACTTCCTCCAGGAACTTACAAGCACCAGGAATAGCAATACGCTTCAACACCACGGCTTTTTCGCCCGCGTTCTTGCTTTCGCCATTGGTGTACCGGCTGCCAACAGGGTCTTGTTGAAAGTCGAGGAAATGCGCCTCGCCTCTTGGATTGAGGGAGAGATGCGGAAGCGTTACGGCTCCCAACGCCGGGCCAAGGAAGAACTATTCGCGCGTTACGCCAGCTTTATCTATTTGGGAAACGGCCGCTACGGCTTCGCATCCGCCTCGCAATATTATTTCGGCATGCCGGTGACGGCTCTCACCGCGGAGGATGCAGATAAGGCGACGCTGTTGGCGGGCATTACCAAGTCGCCCGGCGAGTATGCCCCCAACGTGGCCGACAATCAAAAACCTCTGCGCCGGCGAAATCAGATATTGGCCCTCATGGTCAAAAACCATTTCATCTCCTCGCAGGCGGCTGCACGCTTCCAACAAGCTCCCATTCGTCTGGCAGCGCACGTCATTGCTCCGAACGAAGCGGCTGCGGCTGTCGAAAATGTATTCGAGGAGCTTAAACGGATCGACTCTACCCTCGCCCCTGATATCGGTGTGAATCAACTCTTGGAGGGCCACATCCAGGTTTATTCCACCGTCGATGATCGCATCCAGAGCTTGGCAAATGCGGCTCTCGAAAACGGCTTGAAACTTTATGAAAAGCGTCACCCTAAGAACGCGGGGCTGATCCAGGGCTCCGTAGTCGTTCTGCGAAACAGCGACTCCGCCATCCTGGCCGAAGCGGGCGGGCGGCGCATTTATAAAGGCCGCAACAGCACATACAGCGACTTTAACCGCGCAACTCAATCCCTGCGCCAGCCTGGTTCGGCCATGAAGCCGATTGTTTACCTGGCGGCATTTCGTCAAGGCGCCATGGATCTGAATACTCCCGTGCCCGATGAGCCCATCTCGGTTGCCGCGCCGGGCGACCCCCCGCTCAAGTGGATCTCCAATTTCGATGGTGTTTTCAAGGGCATCATCCCAGCCCGGCAGGCTCTCGCGGAGTCCAGAAACGCTGTCGCCATTTGGATTGTTCAGCAGATCGGAATCGATTCCGTCTTGACTACAGCGCGCGAACTTGGCATCCGGACCTCGCTGCATCGTTATGACACTACGGCCCTCGGCGCATCCGAAGTGACCCTGCTGGAACTCGCAAACGCTTACCGCATGATGGCCAGTCGCATCCATGCGGAGCCCTACGTGATTGCAAAGATCGAACATAGCCGGGGCGAAGTCGTTTACAGCCACGATTCCCATTGCTGCTCAATCGACGAAAACGAATCGCAGCTATCCACGATTCAGGAAGGGTTGCGCGGCGTCGTGCGCATTCCTTCCGGCACTGCGCACGCTCTTGATTCGCGCGCTTTTCCCATCCCAGTGATGGGCAAGACCGGTACCACAAACAGTTATCGCGACGCACTTTTTGTCGGATCTACGTACGGCCCCGACGGAATTACCGTGGCCGTGCGCATCGGCTTTGATGACAACCGTTCGTTGGGCGTGAAGGAAACCGGCGCTCTGGCCGCTCTCCCGGTGTTCCGGGAAATCATTCTGAATATCTACCAGGAAAAGCTGATGGGGCCGGCACCGCGATTCCCGGTAGCGATGGAACAGAATATTGATGCCTATCTGAAGGGAGAGCTCCCACCGAAAGATGCGATAGGGTTCCTGAATCCACTCGGTGCGAAAAGACTCGCTGATGAAGGAACAGCGGATTGTTCCGCGAAGCTGGCCCCTTTGCCAACACACAGATGCGAGCTACCTGGTAACCAGAGATATTCCATTTATCCAAGCAAGAATGAAAGCGGGCAATTGGTTTTTATAAATGAGTGATACCTCCCGCTTCGGATCTGGCTCCGTCATGCCATCCGAAAAAATGGGTTGTTATTCGGTGTGGCCCTGAAACCGGATTAAAGAATTGCCAACTTGGCAGACGAAAACGACCTGTGCGACGACACACCCGTGAAACTCCCCCTCCTGAGTTAACCCGGAATGAGTACTGTGGTTATGCGGGAGATTCTTCACGCTGCGGGCAGTAAGGTGCGTGAATTCTCTACACCTCTTGTTCAATACAGGACAGCCTCCTTAATGGCGCGCTGTCACAATGGGGCTGGGACTTAGCTTGCTGACCTGAGAGCGATGGCAAGTGCCCCAGGAGATATTCAAATGTCCACTGTCAATTCAGTCGTAGCAGTGTATCCGACGCATACCGAAGCGGACCAGGCAGTGAAAGAGCTTCAACGCGGCGGAGTCGACCTGCACAAATTGTCGATCGTTGGAAAGGGGTACCACACGGATGAACACGCGGTTGGCTATTACAACACCGGCGACCGCATGATGTATTGGGGCAAAGTGGGTGCGTTCTGGGGTGGCTTCTGGGGGCTTTTGTTCGGCTCTGCTTTTTTTGTTATACCGGGTCTCGGCCCAATCTTGGCGGCGGGACCGGTCGTTGCCTGGATCGTGGGAGCGCTTGAAAGCGCCGTGATGGTAGGAGGAGTAAGCGCACTGGGCGCAGGTCTCTACAGCATGGGAATTCCCAAGGACAGCATTGTGAAGTACGAAGCAGCGCTCAAGACGGATCAGTTCCTGCTGATCGTCCATGGGACAGCCGCCGAGGTCACGAAGGCGAAGGACATTATCGAAACCACGCATCCTGCCCAATTCTCAGTGCACTCAGGCGAAGCTGCAAAAACAGCAGCCGTTTAGCTTTTCAGAGAGTGGCATGGGCAAGGATATCTCCTGAATTCCTTGCCCGCTGTCCCGTTTCTCGCTCGCTTGCTGGCTTTTGCTTCCTATTTGTAAAGGACATGCATGTAACAATTCGCCCAACCTTGCGCGGGAAGTTCGCCCAGCGCTCCCCCGCTGTTGGCTTGGACTGAGAGAAGAGAATCGAATCATGAAAATGAACGCACCCACTCCGGAAACGCCTCACAAGAAACCCAGCGCGGTAAACAAACAGGAGTTGACTCTCAATATCGGCACGCTCACTCCGGAACTTCTCCACAAGATGGATGCCTATTGGCGCGCCGCCAACTATCTTTCGGTCGGCCAGATTTATCTCTACGACAATCCGCTGCTGAAGGAGCCGCTGCAACTTTCGCACGTAAAGCCGCTGGTGGTCGGACACTGGGGCACCACGCCGGGCCAGAATTTCATTTACGTGCACTTGAATCGAGTCATCAAGAAGTATGACCTGGATATGTTCTACATTGCCGGTCCGGGCCATGGTGGGCCTGCGCTCGTGGGCAATACGTACCTGGAAGGCACCTACAGTGAGATTTATCCGAACATCAGCCAGGACGAAGCCGGGCTCAAGAAGTTGTTCATGCAGTTCTCCTTTCCCGGCGGGATTTCCAGCCATGTGGCGCCGACGACGCCGGGTTCGATCCACGAAGGTGGCGAGTTGGGTTATTCACTCAGCCATGCTTTCGGGGCGGCTTTCGATAACCCCGATCTGATCGTCGCCTGCGTCATCGGCGATGGTGAA
>CAYOOS010000292.1:0-802 GCA_964405585.1 uncultured Acidobacteriaceae bacterium
GCTGCCGCAGCCTTTTCAGCTTTTGTGACCCGCTACCGGATGGGGTACCCAGGGCCATGGCCTGACCTGCACGTCACCCGTCTCATGTCGCACCTCCGCGGAGCCGTGCCGATCGGTTTCGCGGAATTGGCATGGGCTTGCATGTGGTATTTCTGCACGGTGCTGTTGGGATTCACCGTTTCCAATCGCACGCTCGGATGGTTTGGCGCGTCGCACCGGGCCCTGATGACCATGCATTCATTTGTCCCGCTCTACTTTTTCAACCTGCTGCCCTCGATCGCGCGTTGCGCCAGCCGGCCTCCCGAAGAATTGTTGTCGTTGATGGACCGATCCGTGCGACTTCTGTCCTGGGCAGGTCTGTTCGCTGCCGGCCTGTTCACCGCGGCCGCGCCGGAGGCCATGACCTTGCTATACGGATCCTCTTTCCGGCCCGCGGCAGGCCCGTTTGCCATCCTGGTCTGGATGCTGCCCATCGCCATGCTGAGCGGCCATCATCGCTTCATCCTCATCGGCTACGGCCATCAAAAACGATTGCTGAGTTGTACCGTAATCTCGGCGGGGGTTGCGGTGATTCTCGGTTTTGTGTTGATCCCACGATTCGAGGGTCGTGGAGCGGCCTGGGCGTTGATCGTCGCCAACTTTGTCAATTTCGTCCTGGTGTACGCATCGGTGAGTCAGCTGGTGGTGGAAGTGCCCGTGCTTCGCGAACTGGCCAGACCGCTCTTCGCGCTGACCGTGTCGGCAGTTGTTTTTCTGCTTCTCGAAAAGCAAAAAATGTGTCAAATGTTTGTTTAACAAAAGC
>CAYOOS010000292.1:812-5845 GCA_964405585.1 uncultured Acidobacteriaceae bacterium
GGATCGCCCTGGCTGGTGGATCGGCGGTCTACGCAGGGGTTCTGGCGTGGTCGGACGGTTCGCAATTAGTTGCATTTGTGCGGACCATCGTCAATAAGCCCTCCACGGAGGCGCCGTAGAGGCTTAGTTCTCCAGGGTTGAAATGGCGGGTATTCGATTCCTATGAGATGATCTGGAGATGGTTCCAGCGCCGATCAGGAAGGTGCTTCGTCCGGCTTGGAGGGCGTTGTCACCAGCCATCCGAAGTCGTCTGATCGGATTATTCAGGTCCAAACCGGACCCGCGACAGTCTGCGGGAACCGGCGTGAGCGAGGCGGAGAAGTTCCGCATGGGCCTCCCGACGGTGTCCGGACTGCTTGAGAACATCAAAGAAAACGGGTTTTCTCCGGCTGTCATCGTCGACGTTGGCGCCAACGTGGGCGACTGGAGCCGCACGGCTTCCTCGGTCTTCACCTCTTCCCGAATTCTGATGTTCGATGGAGATCCCGACAACGAACCAGACCTCCTCCACACTGTGCGTGAAATCGGGAGCCGCTCCGAGTATTTTCTTAGCTTGCTCGGACCCGGGAAGAAAGACGCTGTTACGTTTTATAAACCTGACACAGGAACTACAGGTTCCTCGATTCTTCCCGAACTGACATCATTCGCGAAAGAAACGATTACCTTGCCCATGAACACACTCGACAGCCTGACTGATGGCGCGGCTTTGCGGGCGCCCTTGCTGCTGAAGCTCGATGTGCAGGGATTCGAGTTGGAAGTGCTGAAGGGCGGAGAGCAGACGCTCGGGCTTTCGGAGGTCGTAATTATGGAGGCGTCGCTCCTCCCCTATAACGACGGCGCTCCGTTATTCGCCGAGGTTGTCGCCTTTATGAATGAAAAAGGCTTTGTGGCATTCGATTTCTGCGGCCAGCTTAGAAGGGAAAGCGACTACGCGCTCTTCCAGACGGACGTCGTCTTTGTGCGGCGTGAGAGTAACTTGCGCACGCCGCGGAAATTTTGGCTAAGCGAATCTTAAGTTCTTCGGTGCTTCCGTTATTTCCCGAATAGTAGAACCGCGCTCGATGGCGCGCGGGGTTTGCTGGATGGCGCGGAAAGCAGGGGAGAATGGTGATGACGGCCCACACCCTGGCTCGACCTGGACTCCGAGGCGGTTCTGACTTCGCTGATGCGCCACCACCGCCATCGCCGCCATCTCCGGCTCGATAACAATCCCGTCTCTCTCACTTTTCCGTGGGTCGCACAGAACGCTCCGAAGATAACTAAATGCGCACCTCGGATTTCACTGACGTCCATGGGTTCGCGCCTCAGGGAGCCCCGAGCCTGGCGCGGCTAAGAGTTCGCAACCATAGTCGTTACAGCGGCTAAATCTAGAAGGACCCTCCCGTCGATGTTTCTGTGTCCTTGTGCACAAAGCTGTAACCAAAGTTTTACTGGAGCGGGGAGGAGGAAATGGGGTAAACTTTCGAGTGTCCTCGTGATTCCTGTCACTGTGGAGAATGAGCCATGCTGGGGATACCTCTACGCTATTTGGCAAGACATCCTGTAATTGGTGTGGCGGATTTAGCCGCTGATCCACTTCAGATCTTGACAACGATCCACGATGAATACGTAGCCGAGCGCGAACGGCGCGGACCCGAGTGCCAATACGAGCCGGAAACCGATTGGGAAGAGCGGCTTCATGAATCCCTGGGCGTCCCATGGCCCTGCCAGGCGAGCTCGGAGTTTTGGGGCTTCTGGCCTGAAGTAATTCGAGAGCTGGAAGCAAAAGGAATTCGGGCCGGTCCTGAGAGTTTTCAGTCCTGGAATGATGGCGATGCCGGATTTGTGCGCGCCGTATGGTGCCTAACTCATCACCTCAGGCCGAAGAACGTTGTCGAGACCGGCGTCGCCCACGGTGTTACCTCGCGCTGTCTTTTGGAGGCGCTTGAGCGGAGCGGAGACGGTCACCTCTGGAGTATTGATCTTCCACCTTTAGAGAGGCCTTGGCGTCAGCAGGTGGGCGCGGCAATCGGCGACCACTGCTTAACTCGATGGTCATACATCAGGGGTTCGAGCAGACGACGCCTTCCCGAGTTGCTTTCTCGCCTTGGCCAGATTGATCTTTTCATTCACGATAGCCTGCACAGCGAACGCAACGTGCGTTTCGAGTTGGATCGAGCCTGGGCAGCTCTCAAACCAAACGGCGCACTGGTGGTTGATGACGTAGATGCTAATTGGGGTTTTCGGTCATTCACACAGACCTTCTCAGGCTGTCGATCCATGATTT
This sequence comes from uncultured Acidobacteriaceae bacterium, assembly GCA_964405585.1. Taxonomy (GTDB): domain Bacteria; phylum Acidobacteriota; class Terriglobia; order Acidiferrales; family UBA7541; genus Acidiferrum. The sequence goes on from CAYOOS010000292.1 coordinate 3,079, forward strand.
GCGAGGCTGAGCCGCTCCGCCCGGACCTAAGGCGCTTCAACAAGAAAGGCCTTTTCGGAATCATTCTGAAGCAAACGCCGACCTCGCGCGGCCGCTGCTAGCGGCCTTTGCGAATGAACTCGGTGGCCCAATCGAAGTCCCCGTTCCACACCTGTTCATAAGATGTGCCCGGCAGGCGTCGCGGCAGCCGGAATACCGCCACCATCCTCCGAATCGTCTTCCAGCTCAAGGCCAGAATGTGAACATCGGATTTCATGCTTGTTCCCGCCTTTTCAGCCAGCCAATATACCATCCTCTTATCGGATGGAACGGAACGGCCGCGCCCCGCGCAGGCCGCGCAGCAATGTATACAACGGCTTGTGGGGTGCCGGCCAGACATGCATAATGGTGGGTGCCATGCCGGCCATAGAGGTACCGCTCGATCGTCCCCCGCTGTCTCCCTCCGCCAGTCGGACACGCTGGACAACGTTGCTGCTCGCACTTCCGGCCCTTATCCCACTGGTGGGTGGTCTCATTATTCCGTACAGGAATAACCGGGTTCCCACGGGTTTTGTAGAGTACGACATGCCCTCGTATCTGGCGGAAGGCAGGGCGTACTTTGAACACGGCTTTCATCTCACTTACGGCAATCCATACGCTGGGTACAACGCCCCGGCCATCTACTTCCAGCCCCACACCATGCTCCTGGGCTTGCTGCAGCAACTCGGGATGGATCCTGGCGTCACATTCAATTGTTTTGGCTTGTTCGCCCTTTTCCTGGCGGCGACTGTAGCTTCACGCTTTTACGCAGAGGTAGTTGGAACGGAAACCACTGCCAAGAGAATAGCCTTCATATGTTTCTTTTGGGGCGGCGGCGCCTTTACTCTTGCTGGCCTGGCACATAGTTTGCTGAGGGGAAATCCGCTATCCTCGCTTTGGAGCTTCGCTCTTTGGAGATACGATCCGACATGGGGCTGGTGGATGCTGAATTTTGGCAGAAACCTAGTCTACCCGACGGAGGCTTATTATCACGCCATATTCCTGCTGAGCCTTTTGGCCCTTATTCGAAGACGACTGGTCCTGTCCCTCGCTTTTGCCGCGCTTCTGTCCTGTAGTCATCCTTTTACAGGGATCACGTTGATCCTTATTCTGGTAGCCTATTCCGGAATCGAACTGGCGATTCGAAGCGGTACTGTTAGTTTAAGGTTCCTGCTCGGCGCCATCCTAATTGCAGCTCTGCATGTGACTTACTATTTGATCTGGCTGAATCGCTTCGATGACCATCGCATACTACGATCGCAATGGCAGAAAGCTTGGCTGTACTCTCCCAGGACATTCGTTCTCGCCCTGATCTTGGTCGGCTCTCTGGCCATCTGGCGGCTGGCCAGTTCGTCCTTCCATTGCTTCCGGGATGCCCGGATCCGTCTCTTTGCCGTCTGGTTCCTTGTGGTCTTTGCGCTTACACAGCACAACTTGTTCATGCGGCCCATCCAGCCAATCCATTTCGCCCACGGCTATGACTGGATGGCCCTCTTCTTCATTGGAGCTGTACCACTGGTCGCGATTCTAGACGTCCTGCTGAAACTCTCCAGGCCGTGGCTACGGAGGGGCGCACTTACTGTTTTGCTGAGTTTGTTTTTGCTGGATAATTCCCTGTGGCTCGCCAAGATTGCTGTTCATAACGAGTATTTGGTGTCACTCACGAGAAGCCAAAGTGAAGTGCTGAAATGGCTCAGCCGCAATCTGAAATCCGGAGACATGGTAATTTCCCAGGATGGCCTCATTAGTTATCTAGTGAGCACATACACACCGGCGCGCAGCTGGCAAGGGCACGATCACAACACTCCCTCAATGGAGCAACGGCACGATGAGGTGGAGCGCCTCTTCGCTAACGGGCGCGCCCTGCCGCAGTGGGAGAGGCAGGGTGTGTTTTATGTTTCTCCGGCAGGGTGGCTGCCTCCCGCGGACCTGTCCCTGGAGCGGCGTTTCGGAAACAATGGGTTTCTGATCTGGGCGTCTCCGATGCGTCACTGAAGAAATGAGGGCCGACTCCTCCTCCACGTGAACCGGCGCAAAGGCCTCGTATCATTGAATCCCGCTTCTAACCGACCCCAATACCGTCCTGAGGTGCTTCCCGTAGTTCCCCCGTAAAGGTAAGCGTCTTGGATGCCAGGCTGTCTTTTGGGACTGGGGGAAACACCCGATCCCGGAACCGGAGCACCGGAATCTCGATGACCTTTGCGGCGGCAATGCCGAACAGGATGGAGCCGACAAGAAAGCCCCAATACAACGATACATGAGAGGTAAGGTGAAGATGCGGAACTATGCGCCACAGATAGAATATATGCCAAAGATAGATTGAATAGGAGTACACGCCTATCCGGGCCAGCTGGCTGCTTATCGTCCGGACCGGCCTGGGCCCTTCAGATGCGACGGCTTTTGCAACCAGGAATCCCGCGCCGAGATAGACCACCGTGAAGCCCCATGTGTGCATGTTGCGGTCCTCAACCTTGAACACCGACATCGCTGCAACAGCAGCGGCGATAACGATCCATCCGCCCCGCCATGAAGCGATCCGCTCAAAGATATCGCGGCGAAATCTGTAGTAGTAACAGATGAGGACGCCGAACATCAGCCCGTCTATCCTCAGGTGAGTCGGGAAATACCATATATAGGGGTGATCGGTTCCGTTCTCTTTCCAGCCCACGGCAAACCGGCAGGCGAGAGAGAAAACAGCGATCAGGGCGAAAAGATACGGCATCGCGGCGAACGGCCGCTTCTTGCCGTA
>CAYOOS010000293.1:0-5834 GCA_964405585.1 uncultured Acidobacteriaceae bacterium
CCCTTCCCACAAATCACGCAATGCATAACTTTTTCCGTCAATTGCCAATTCCTTCCACGAATAACGCATCTCCTGCGGCGCATCGCTGCGGTTGAACACTGCCACGTAATACCCGTCGCCCGCTTCCGGTTGCGCCACCCACACCGCCGCTTTCTCCGTGGTGAACGCCGCGTGATTGCCCCTCGAATGTTGGTCGATCGCAATCACCTCGGCGTTCGTCAAAAGCGATTTCGTCCATTCGTCGCAAAGTGTCAGATTCGCGCCGATAATCAGCGGCGAACGCATCATCGACCACAAGCTGAACAGAGTTCTCTGCTCATCCTTCGTCAATCGCGAAGTCCGCGGTTTCCCCCACCCCGGTGAAGGTTCCAGCCGCCCGATCGCCAGCATGTCCGCATCCGGCCAGTTCCCCGGCTTCGAGAACTTAGCCCATTTCTCCGCTCGCTCGAACTGGTTGTTCACTCCCTGCGGAAAATCCTCCTTGCCATACCACACGTCCCACTCATCGTCGGAGATGCGCCACATCTGCGCGTACTTCCCCATCTCCTCGGCCTTGTCCAACGGCGCCGCGCCGGGTGAAAGGCTCAACACAATCGGCCACTTCACTTTTTTCAGCGCCTCGTGAATCAACCGGATCTCCTCGCCTTTGTACGGGCGGCTCGATATGCAATCCACCTTGATCAGGTCCACATGCCATTCCGCCAGTTGCACCGCAAGCGAATCGTAGTACGCCTGCGCCGCGGGCTTGCTTGTGTCCAATCCCCAGTTGTAGCTGTTCCACGGGCACGCGTCTCCCGTGTCCGCCGCATCCTTCGCGTGATACTCCGACCCCGCGATCGGCAGATTCCGCGCCACAGCTTCCCGCGGGATGCCTCGCATCAGATGAAGGCCGAATTTCAGCCCTTGCGAGTGCAGGTAATCGGCCAGCGGCCGGAAGCCCGCTCCATTCGCCGCTGAAGGTGTCGCTCTCGTCGATGGCGTGAGCCGACCGAATTCATCCATGCTGAACTGCGCCTTCTCCGAAAGAGTGCCCACCCCATGATCGGTAACATACCAGCCGGAATCGACCACAATGTATTCCCAGCCGTACGCCTTCAAATTTTTCGCCACCCAATCCGCCGTCGCGCGAAAATCCGTCTCCTTCACATCCTCACCGTACGCGTCCCAACTGTTCCAGCCCATCGGCGGAGTTGGCGCCAATACAGCTTCTTGTGCCGCAGCCACTCTGGCCGCTCCCATCCACACCATCGCCAATAACAAAACTCCGGCTGCACACCACACTGCGTTTCGATTCATTTGGTTGCACCTCTGCGAAGATACTCGGATTCTATCCCAATCCCCCATCGGAAACCCCATGCGTCTGTCCGCATGCTGCTGTAATCTTTTGCTTTTTCGGATGGGGTGAGTGCCCGAACTCGCCACTTTGCCAATGCGCTTGTCTACAATGTCATTTACTCAACAAGGCCGCGGAATCCAGATCGAGGTACAAAGTGACATTCGCGTGTTGACGTAAGATCGACCCAGGCACCAACGGGCTGATCTCCCCTTCCAGACAGGCTTTCACCGCTTGCGACTTGCGCGCATCCGGCACACAGGCGATGATCTCCTTCGCCCTCAGAATTTGTCGAATGGACATGCTGATGGCCCGTCGCGGGACCTCCGCGATATCCGCGAACCATCCCTCGTTCACCTGCTGGCGCCGGCAGGTCTCATCCAGTTCCACGACCAAATACGGCGCCTCCGTCTGAAAATCCGCCGGCGGATCATTGAATGCCAGATGTCCGTTTTCTCCGATGCCTACAAACGCAACATCCGCCGGCGCTGCCAACAGTTCCTTTCCAACGCGCAAGATCACTTCCTCCGGGTCCTTGTCGCCTTCGAGCAAATGATAATTCGTGATTCCCGTCACTCGAATCAGTCGTTCCTGTAGATACTTGCGGAAACTCGCCGGGTGCTCCGCGTTCAGGCCAATGTATTCATCCAGATGAAACATCTCCACACGTCGCCAATCCAAATCCTCCTTGTTGGTCAATGCCTCCAGAAACTCGAACTGCGATTCACCCGTCGCGGCAATGATTCGCGCACTCCCCCAGTCGCTTATGGCCCTGCGCAGTGAGATCCCCGCTTGCTCCGCCGCTGCGCGACCCAACAACTTCTTGTCACGATAGACTTTGATATTCAGGCGCAACCTCCCTTGCGATCCCGCGTGGTGTAGAACAAACCAGCGTATCGCCGGGAACCTCAAAAACAAAGCTCCCAGCGGAATCCGCCACCGCATCTAAAAACAAAAAAGAGGAGAGGGTCGCCCCCCTCCTCTTTGCTTATTGCTTCTTTGCTTCTTTGCCTCGTTGAATCCTTCCGTCCTCTAAATGTGGCAGCTCTCCTGCCCTCGCTTTTCCAAGTACTTCTGGTGGTACTCCTCCGCGCGCCAGAACGGGCCCGCCGCCGTGATCTCCGTCGCCACCGGCCGCCGCAGCTTTCCACTCTTCTCCAGCGCTTCCTTGGATTTCAGCGCTTTCGCCTGTTGCTCCGGCGTGTGATAGAAAATCGCCGTCCGGTACTGTGTTCCATAGTCCGGGCCTTGCCGGTTCACCTGCGTGGGATCGTGCATCTTCCAGAAGACTTCCAGCAATTGCTCGTAACTGACTTTCGCAGGATCGAACGTCACCTGCACCACTTCTGCGTGCCCCGTCTGATCGGTGCATACATCTTTGTACGTCGGACTCTCCATATGCCCGCCGCTGTAGCCCGATATTGCCTCGATCACTCCGGGCACGCGCCGGAATCCCGCTTCCACTCCCCAGAAACATCCCGCTCCAAATGTTGCGATCTCCGTCATACGCCTCCTCCCGTTTGGCCGCTGCACACTCCTGCCAGCCTTCTTTGATGCACCAACCCGGTTTTTGGATTCGCCTGGCTCTTACGCGGGTTTCTTCGCTGCCCCAGCCCTGGTGGCGCCGAGTTCCTTCAATTTATCCTCGGCCGGCCCCTTATAGGGAGTATTCACGGAAGCCGCATCCGTGAACGCCTGCTTCGCCTCCGCGTTCCTCTTCAAGTTCAGGTAGGCAAACCCCAGCCGGTACTGATTCCTCGCGAAACTTCCGGGATCGCTCTTCACCAGCGGCGTCGCGCTGCTCAGGTTTTTCACGGCAGTCAGGTTGTCCTTCTTCTGCAAGTTCACTTGGCCCAGCGTGCTCAGTGCCAGCCCTTTCTTCAGCCCGTTTTGTTTTTTCCAGTCGTCATCGCTTACGTTATCCGGTTTCTTTGCCGCATCACAAATGGCCGAAACCTTCTTCGCGTACTCCTCCGCTTTGTCCAGTTGCGTTCCCTTCTCGCTGTAGTAATCCGCCAGAAGTAGTAGCATTCCCAGGTTATTCGGGTCTTTTGCCAGGACGCCATTCGCCAGGTCCAACATCTTCTGCGGGCCCTGCGCCTGCTGGTACGTTACCGCCGCCACGCTCAGCGCCTGCTCTGCGTTCGGCGAATCCGGAAAATCCTTCGCATAGCGCACTAGCAAATCCGCTTTTTTCACCGCATCCTTCGGCTCGTACGCCGCGCTCATCATCGACTGCTCTATATAATCCTGGTTCTCCTTCAACTGTTCCAACTTCTGCGTCTTCTGCTGCTCCCAAGCCCCCGCCTCCGTCCCCTCCGGCGCGGGCGACGCTTTAAAACGCTGCAGGATTGCGGTTGCCTTCTCCCCGGAATCGAACACGCGATCAAAGTCTCCCTTTTCATTTCCTGCGCGCACCAGGTTCACGCCATTGGCATAGTTATCCGGGTCAACGGCCCATAATTTGTCGCCATACTCGAAGACTTTGTCGTACTGTTTCGCGTTCAGATAAAAATTGACGAACTGCTCGTCCGCAACCACTTGAAATTCGTCGTTCTCGTGAGCCTTGAAAAACTCCTCCAGCAACTTCAGTTTTGCCGCCGGGTCCTCTGCTGAGTTGATCGCCGTAAGCTGGTGATCTTCCTCGGAACCAGCGGGAATCAGAATCGTCTTGCCAAGTTGTGCCATGCTGGCGGGAGCGAATATCGCAAGAAGCAACAACAGGCCAGTAAGATATCGCGCGCTTTTCATGCTTACCTCCTGTATCACTGGAATGCCTTCATCGGAATCCTGCTTTACCACGCATCTTAGTTCCCTGCGGCTCTCCGCGCAAATCCTTTCCTTCTACCCCAACCTGAGAAGTGAAGTACCGGAAGGAATCTGGCGGGACTGTCAATTTGCTTTCCGCTGAATAAAGCCGGACCTGGCGGCTTGATCATCTACCTCGCGGAAACGTCGTCTTTCGCATCATTGCAGAGGGGATTGGAAAGAGCTATATTGACGAGCATTTTCACGAGCCACATCGGAATCGTATGCTGATCCCAAGGAGGATGGGCGATGAGAAAGCTGTTATGGGTTGGACTGGTGTCCTCGCTGATGCCTGTCTTGGCGATGGCGCAGAACACTCAAGTCAAAGACCAACTGGAACCTGTCCTTCCTGACGCATATGCCTTGTATCTGGACTTGCATCAGCATCCTGAGCTCTCGTCGCACGAGACGCGCACGGCTGCTCTGCTTGCTCAACGGCTGCGTCAGCTCGGGTACGAAGTCACCGAAAACGTTGGTGGCACTGGCGTGGTTGGCATTATGAAAAATGGCTCCGGCCCGACCGTTATGCTGCGCACGGAGCTTGATGCCCTTCCGGTGGAGGAACTGACAGGCCTGCCTTACGCCAGCAAAGTCCGCGCAAAGGATGACAGCGGCCGCGACGTCCCCGTGATGCACGCCTGCGGACATGACTTGCACATGGCGTCATGGTGGGGAACTGCGGCCATCATGGCACGCACGAAGGATACATGGCACGGAACGCTCATGCTGATTGCCCAGCCTGCGGAGGAAACCATCGCCGGCGCCAAGAGGATGGTCGAGGACGGCCTGTTCACACGCTTCCCCAAACCGGATGTGGGGATCGCGCTCCACACCACCAATGAAATACCGGCGGGGCAGGTTGGGTTCGCTCCGGAATACACCTGGGCCAATGCCGATTCGCTGCGTATTACGGTTTATGGCAAAGGGGGGCACGGCGCCCGGCCGGATACGACTGTGGACCCAATCGTGATCGCCGCCAGCATTGTGGTCAGGTTACAGTCCATCGTTTCCCGCGAAATTCGCGCGGGCGACGTCGCCGTGATCACGGTCGGATATTTCCAGGCGGGCACAAAGAACAACATCATCCCTGACCAGGCCCAGTTGGGTTTGACTGTCCGCTCGTACAAACCGGAGGTCCGCAAGCATCTATTGGCTGCGATTACGCGAATCGCCAACGCCGAAGCCGAAGCCGGCGGCGCAGAAAAGATGCCGTTGATTGAAGAATACGAATCCACATCCTCCGTTTATAACGATCCCATTCTCGCGCGCCACCTCGCTGTCACATTGGAAACCGCTTTGGGTAAGAACAACGTGTTGGCGCAACCCCCTGCAATCGTCTCCGAAGACTATTCTGTGTTTGTGGAGCAGGGCGTTCCTTCGTTCTATTTCAGGCTTGGTGCGGCTGATCCGGAGAAGCTTAGACAGGCGAAGGCCGCCGGCAAAGAGCTGCCCTCGAACCACTCCCCGCTTTTTGCGCCGGTAGCGGAACCGGCCTTGCGAACAGGCATCACCGCCGAGGTTGCGGTGCTACGCGATCTGCTGAAGGGCAGCGCGGCGGATATTGGCAAAATTACAGAACACAAGCAGGGCGGAAGCTAGAAACGAGCTTCCCTGATTCGCGACGAACCGCGAGTTCACTCTTCTTTGGACTGCACGCGCACGCCCAGCCACAACAATCCAGCCACCACCGCCA
>CAYOOS010000294.1:0-5826 GCA_964405585.1 uncultured Acidobacteriaceae bacterium
TGAACCGGCGCGTCCTGGCGATGGATTTAACGGCTTCCATGACGGGAGGACGAGGATTTTATGTAGGAGAGTTGCAGAGCGGCTTCGGCGTGCATGGAACAACGATCGGGTCGGAAGTGACCGCGAGCGATTTGGAGATGTGGACGTGGGGGATGGTTTCGCGTGGAGCCCGGGCGATTAATTATTATGCGTTTTATCCGATGAATGCGGGGTATGAAAGCGGCGGATACGGAATAATTCAGTTGGACGGGACGCTGACGGAGAGGAGCACGCGAGCGGGAGAAACGGCAAAAAGAATTGAGGCGAACGCGGATCTGTTGTTGCAGGCCAAGCCGAAACAGGCAGAAGCCGCAATTATTTTCAGTCCACTGGTGCCGCTGTTGGGCGGTTACGACGAAGAGGACTCTCGAAATGCGATGCATAAGGCTCTGGCGGGATATCACCGGATGTTTTTCGAGAGGAACCTGCCGGTGGAGGTGTTGAGTTCGCGGGAACTGGCAGGGCGGGACTTGCAGAAATATAGACTAATTGTGCTGCCGTATCCGTTGATGATGACGACTGAGGAGGCGGGGGCACTGAAGGATTACGTGGGCAAGGGCGGACACTTGTTTGTGGAGGCACGGCCGGGATGGGTGAACGAGGAGGGACACGCCGAGGCAGCGGTGCCAGGATTTGGGTGGACGGAGATGTGTGGGGTAAAGGAGAGCTCGATCGATCCGGCCAAGGAAGTGACGGTGAAGTGGGGAGATACCGAGTTTACGGGGATGAGCTTCGCGGAGCATTTCACGTTACTGGATGAAAAGGCGCGCGTGGTGGCAACGTTTGCCGATGGCACGCCGACGGGCTACGAACACGCGTATGGGAAGGGAAGCGTGATTCTGCTGGGGACGTTCGCGGGACAGTGGAACGAAGCAAAGCCGGCTACCATGCATCCGTTGGGTGGAATACTGGCGAAATGGGCAGGATTGACGGAACCGGAACTCAAGGCACCGGCGCTGGTGGAGTTGCGAGAGATGGACGCGGAGAAGGGGAGTTTCGTGTTTTTGTTCAACCACGGGGAAAAGGTGGCGGAAGTGGAGTTTGTTTCCGAACTGACGCGGCCAGCGGTGAACGCGCGTGAAATCCTGACTGGAGAGACTCTGAAAGTGGAGGGGAAGCGATTTGTGGTGAAGACGGAAGTGCCACCGCAGGCGATGCGAATCTACAGGATCAATTACTGAAGAATGGCAGACAGTCTACGAAAGACAAATCGTAAGCCTGATTGTGTAACGACAGCAGATTCCGTAAGAGTTGAGAAAGTTTCCGGCTGACTACCATTATTATTCAATCCTGCACACAGCCAACCCTTCTTCCTGATAGGGACATGTCAGCCCCGCTCCACTCCCGTCCATCACCGCCCAAGTTACGCCGTACTCTTTCTTCAACTGCAAAAAGTTTTCCCGAGTGAAGCCCTCATAGCCGCGCAAGGCATCCACTTGCTTCTTCCACTCCGGCGCAAGATCGGGGGACACGGCTACAACGGACGCATCCTGATGGTAATCCGCCAGTTTGCTGCGTTCTGCAATGGCGCGAAAGCCGAAGTTCTCTTCCCCCGGCTTGGCCATGTACCTCGGATTGATCACGAAGTACGCATCCCCCGGCGTATTCCACTTGATCCACTGGAAACAACGCACCCAGCGGTTGGTGGCCTTCTGTCCCGGCAACTCGATGTGAGCGCTCGTCGGGAAACTAGCCCTCTGTGCATACAGCATGCCCCCGCAAAGAGGCACAAATAGCACCGCCCAACGCCATGCGTGGTTTTGCAAGACGTAGTGGGTCAGCAATCCTCCACCGCTCAGCAGCATGAGCGCGTACACCAGTTGCAGGTGCCGCATCGGCTGTAGGGGCGCAAGCCAAATCAAACGCGCTGGCAACCCAACGATCAATCCTGCCGCGGTCATCAGCACGCTGTAAAGGACCAGACGTTTGCAGAGGCGCGTCAGTGCCGGCGAGCCCATCTTCTCGCCCACGATTCCGAACCACCACACCAGCACCATGGGCGCGAAGATCCCCAGCCACTCATACCACTCCCAACGCCGCAGGAAGAAGTAGCCCCTGGTCGCCGCGGCCTCTCGCCACGCCGCGTTAGGATGCAAAATAATCGGCAGCGGCAAACTTGCCAAGATTAGAGCGAATTGGGGATTCCAACGCTCCAGCGGCAGCGCCAACACAATCAGGTAGGAGATCCCAAACGCGCCCATGAGCGGGTGAAGCAGTATGGCCGCCACGCTACAAAGCGCCGCCAGCCCGTAGCGCTTGTCCAGCACCGCCGCAATGGCGAACAGGATCGCCGCGCACGCCGGAGTTCGCGGGTGAAGATGCTGGTCCGCGATGTACAGAGCTGTCCCTGCAACCGGCATCGTCAACAGCGCGCACACCAGCGCCGTTGCACCCACCCTGTCCAAAAAATTGGGGAAGCATTGGCAGGCAATGGTCCAAAGTCCTGCCACAAGCGCGAAGATGGACAGAACCTGCCAAAGCAACTGCATCGCCTGCACCGGCAGATGCGTAATTCGCACGGAGGCGGCCACCAGGCGCAACAACAGAAACGCATTCGTCTGGCTGGTGAAGAACTGCGCGTCGCGGGGATACAGCGCAGGGTGCAGCAGTTTCTTTATGCCCGGGAGGTAAATGGAGTCGTCTTCCATCCCGCTGTGAAAACCGGCGATGGCGATGGCCGCCACTGTCAACGCAACAACCACCAGCAATCCCGGGAGCCAGCCCGCGAATTTCTGCTCTCCGGCCTGCCCTTCCGCCGCACTCACGCTCCCACCGCCTTTGTCGGCGATTTCGCAGTTTGTCCCGCCACTTTTTGCTTTGCTTCGTGGTAATCCATTTCCGTGTTCACTTCCCAGATGTTCGCTTTGTCCTTGCGGCCCGCAATAATATTGTCAACCGCAACCATGGCGGTGAGCATCGAGTGATCCTGATTGTTGTACTTGTGCATGCCATTGCGACCGATCAGAAAAACATTCTCGAACCCATCGAGGTAGGCGCGAAGTTCGCCAAAACGCTCGTACGTTCCAAAGTATGCCGGGTATGTCTTCGGCATGCGCGCCACCGTGAAGTCCAACACGTCCGCAGCATCAATGATCCTGATCTTGCTCAACTCTTCGATGGCCAGTCGCGCCATCTCTTCGTCTGATCGCCTCCACAATTCGTCTCCGGCGTAGCAGAAGTACTCGACGCCAATCCAGACCTTGGCGGGGTCGGCGATGAGGTAGGGGCTCCAGTTGTTGAAGATCTGCAGGCGTCCTGCGAGGACGTCCGGGTCCTGCAAGTAAATCCAGTTGTCGCGAACAAAACTGCCGGCTTTGTTGCCCGGGTCCTGAATCTTCAGTCCGGAAAGGAGCAGGCCGACAGTGATGAAGTCGCGATACTGTAGGCCCTCCGAGATTTCGCGCACGTTTGGAGGAACCTCCGTCCGCAGCGCGCGCACCAATTCCTGGACAGATGTTGTCGAGAAAAAATAATCGCCCGCGTAGCGCGCTTCCTTCCCCTGCGCATCCCTGCCGGTCACGGCCACGCCCCGCCCTTCCTGCACTTCCAGGCCGGTGACGTCAAAGGCTTTGATAATCTGCCCGCCCTGTTCCACCACCTTTCGCGCGACTTCCTCCCACATCTGGCCGGGCCCGAATTTCGGGTAGAGGAACTGCTCAATCAGGGAGGTATCCGTTTTTTTCTGCGCGATATCCGCGCTCTTTTTCGCGCTTCTCGTCAGGAAATGCAGGAGCGCCCTCTTAATCGAAAGCCCCTTGATCCGTTGCGCGCCCCATTCCGCGCTGATGTTCTGGCACGGCACTCCCCACACTTTCTCCGTGTACGATTTGAAGAATGTCAGGTACAGTTCGCGTCCGAAGCGGCTGATGAAAAACTCCTCGAGATTATCGACCTTTTTCGGCGGGAAAATCGTGCTCCACACGTAGCTGCACCCGATGCGCATGGTCCGCCACAGACCCAGGTTTGCGAGGGTCGCGAGGCTCAACTGGATGGGGTAATCGAAGAATTTTCGGAGGAAATAAATTCGCGATTTTCGCGAGCGCACCAGCATCAGCTTGTCTTCTCGCGCCGCTTGTCCCTGTTTCTCGAGCGGCAAATGGCTCAGCCACCATTCCATGACGCGGTCGCTTTTGGAGAAAAACCGGTGACCGCCCAGGTCCATGCGGTTCCCCTTGTAATTGATGGTGCGCGAGATGCCGCCCATGAAGGTGCTGCGCTCCAACACAATAGGGCAAATCTCCGTGCGCGTCGCCAATTCATACGCTGCCGTCAGCCCGGCGGGGCCCGCACCAATAATAATCGCTGTTTTAGTGGGCAAAGAACGGTTCCTGCGCTCTTACGGTCGGAATAACTTAAAAGGCTAGCAAGAAAACTGCGATTCATCCACCCGCATTTTCTCTACTGCAAGAGGAAAATGTTTCTGGAATGTTAAGGTTTGGCTCATCGTACGCTGCTAAAGCGGACAAATTCGACTAATGTCTGAGTCCAGAATAGTTCGCTCGGGCTACGACCTGAACTCGCCAAAGAACCTAACCATCCTTTGCCGAGGAGTTGCTGATGATTGTGGACGAATGATGGGTAAGCGGCGTTATCATCTACCCAGTTCATTCTGGAGATTCCCTGATGACATCGAGACACTTGCTAGTCCGGTCGTCGTTCCTTGTTCTTTTCCTTGCGTCAATTCCTTCGCCGATGCTTGGCGCTGAAGCATTCGCCGTCAAGGTTGAGACGGGCGTGCCTGTTAAGATGCGCGACGGCGTCACGCTTCGCGCCGATATCTATCGTCCGGACGCCGACGGAAAATATCCCGTGCTCCTGCAGCGCACTCCCTACAACAAGGCTGGGGGCACGAACTTCGGGCGCCGCGCCGCCGCGCGCGGGTACGTTGCGATCATCCAGGATGTTCGCGGGCGCTACACGTCCGAGGGCGACTGGTACACGTTTATCCACGAAGCCGAGGATGGATACGACACCATCGAGTGGGCCGCCGCTCTTCCGTATTCGGACGGAAAAGTAGGTATGTGGGGCGGCTCCTACGTGGGAGCGACGCAGATGCTGGCCGCCACGGCGCATCCTCCGCACCTCGCGGGGATTTGCCCCGTGGTTACTGCGAGCAACTATCACGACGGGTGGACGTACCAGGGTGGCGCGTTCGAGCAATGGTTCGATGAATCCTGGACCTCGGGACTGGCGCAGGATACGCTGAATCGCTCTGTTGGAAAAGCAACCAACGCCCGCGAAGGTGAGGACGTTCTCCCGCTGACCAGCTATCCGCTGTTCAATGTCTCGGCGCCGGGTGTCGTGAACGCCTCCACGTCTACGCTGGCTCCGTATTTTCTGGATTGGCTGGGGCATCCGTCCTACGACGCGTATTGGAAGCGCATCTCCATCGAAGAATATTATCCCGACATTCGCGTGCCGGCGCTGAATATCGCCGCCTGGTATGACATTTTCCTTGGCGGCTCGCTGCGCAATTTCACGGGATTGAAAGCCCGCGCGGCAACGGAAGAAGCGCGCAAGGGCCAGCGGCTTCTGGTCATTATTGGGGGACATGCCGGTGGCGGCCGGAAGATTGGCGACATTGACTTTGGCCCGGAAGCCGCGAAGTTCGACGAAGGCGAGATCACACTGACTTGGTACGATTTTCTGTTCAAAGGAGTGCAGAACGAATTTGCCACCGGCAAGCGCGTCAAGATTTTTGTGATGGGACTGAATCAATGGCGAGAGGAAGACGATTGGCCGCTGGCTCGTGCTAAGGCCACTAAGTATTTTCTCCATTCGCAGGGT
>CAYOOS010000295.1:0-5817 GCA_964405585.1 uncultured Acidobacteriaceae bacterium
AGGTCGGCGTGCCCTACATCGTCGTGTTTTTGAACAAATGCGACATGGTGGAAGACGCCGAATTGCTGGAACTCGTCGAACTCGAAGTTCGCGAACTCCTGAAGAGCTACCAGTTCCCCGGCGATAGCGTTCCCGTGATTCGCGGCTCGGCGCTTTTGGCGCTGAACGGCGACGAAAAGTGGGAAAAGAAAATCCTCGAACTGATGGATGCCGTGGACGCCAATGTCCCGTTGCCGGTTCGCGATGTGGACAAGCCCTTCGCCATGCCCATCGAAGACATTTTCTCCATCTCCGGCCGCGGCACCGTGGTTACGGGAAGAATCGAACGCGGCAAGGTGAAGACCTCCGAAGAAGTCGAAATCGTGGGCTTCCGCGCGACACAAAAGAAAGTGGTCACCGGCGTCGAGATGTTCAAAAAGCTTCTCGATGAAGGCATCGCGGGCGACAACGTCGGCCTCCTGCTCCGCGGCACGGAAAAAGACGATGTCGAGCGCGGCCAGGTCGTATGCAAGCCCGGCTCGATTACGCCGCACACGAAATTCAAGGCCGAAGCGTACGTGTTGACCAAGGAAGAGGGCGGACGCCATACCCCGTTTTTCACTGGCTATCGCCCGCAGTTCTACTTCCGCACCACGGACGTAACCGGCGACATGAAGTTGCCGACGGGTGTCGAGATGGTCATGCCGGGGGACAACGTGAGCTGTGAAGTCACGCTGATCACCCCCGTCGCCTTGGAAAAGGGCTTGCGTTTCGCTATTCGCGAAGGCGGCCACACCGTGGGTGCCGGAGCCGTTGCGGAGATCATCGAGTAATCCTATGAGACAAGGTGACAAAATTCGCATTCGGCTCAAAGCGTACGATCACAGAATTCTTGACCAGTCCACCCGGGAAATCGTGGAAACCGCCAAGCGTACCGGCGCTGACGTGGCTGGGCCGATTCCTCTGCCCACCACCATCAACCGCTGGACCGTGCTGCGTTCGCCTCACGTGGACAAGAAATCGCGCGAACAGTTCGAAATGCGCACGCACAAGCGGCTGATCGATATCCTGGAACCCACACCCGATACCGTGGACGCGCTGATGAAGCTCGATCTGCCACCGGGCGTGGACGTGGAAATCAAAGCCTTCGGCCACGCGGCGAAGTGAAGCAGTCTTTAGTGGGAAGTTTTAAGTAATAAGTAAAGCCGGGAAGTTTTGAATTCTGGAACTTAGAACTTATTACTGAGAACTTAAAACTGAATTACGCAGCCAATACCCATCGAGGCAAGCTGCGAGAGAGAGACAGGGGATCATGGCAGTCGACGGAATCATCGGAATCAAGCTGGGCATGACGCAAGTCTTCGCGCCGGACGGTAACCTGGTCGGCGTGACCGTGTTGCAGGCGGGCCCTTGCGTTGTGGTGCAGCGCCGCACAAAAGAAAAGGACGGTTACGACGCCGCGCAATTGGGCCTCGTTGAATTCGTCAAGCCGCAGCGCGTGAACAAGGCCATGACCGGGCACTTCAAGAAAGCCAACGTGGCGCCCGTCAAGATTTTGAGGGAAGTGCGCATCGCCGAATCCAAGGTTGAAACCAAGGTTGGCGACCGCGTGCTCGTCGAGAACTTCAAGGAGGGCGAACTCGTGGATGTTACCGGCGTCAGCAAGGGCCGGGGCTTCGCGGGCGGCGTAAAGCGCTGGCACTATGCCGGCGGCGACGCCACGCACGGCTCGATGTTCCATCGCGCGCCCGGCGGCATCGGCGGCAGTTCGTTCCCGTCGCGTGTGTGGAAGAATCAGCACTTCCCGGGACATATGGGCAATGCCAATGTCACCTCGAAGAACCTGAAAGTGATCAAGGTGGACACCGACGAGAATCTTTTGTTGGTGCGCGGATCGGTGCCGGGACCCAGCGGACTGTACATTTTCATCCGCAAAGCCCACAAAGCAGCAAAGAAAGCGAAGTAGTCGGACGCAGTTAAGGTTTAATTTTCACTGATGGCTGATAACGCGAGCAGGAAGCAACAAACGAAGTTAGCAAGAGAAACGCAGTAACAGCTCGATTGAGAGAGACAACGCTATGCCGGTCGTAGATGTGGTGAATCTGGAAGGAAAAAAAGTCGGCCAGGTCGAACTGGCGGACGCGGTCTTTGGCGCCGAGATCAATCGGCACCTGCTGCACGAAGCTTCGCGGTGGTATCTCAACGGGCTCCGCAGCGGCACCGCCAAGACCAAGGATAAGAGCGAAGTCAGCGGCGCCGGCCGCAAGCTCTGGCGGCAAAAGGGTACGGGGCGCGCCCGCGTGGGCTCGATCCGTTCACCTCTGTGGCGCCATGGCGGCACCGTGCACGGCCCGAAGCCGCGATCTTACGAGTACGCGCTGCCAAAGAAGATGGTGCTGGGCGCGTTGCGTTCGGCGCTCTCCGCAAAGCTGGCGGAAGAAAAATTGACCGTGGTGGATACCTGGTCGCTAGAGACGCACAAGACCAAGTCGCTGCGCACCGCGCTGGACAAGCTGAACGCCGCGAATACCACGTTGCTGGTGGTCTACGGCGAAAACCGCAATCTGGAACTGGCCAGCCGCAATATGAAGGGTGTGAAGCTTTCCGCAACCAATGTTCTGCAGCCCTACGATGTGCTGCGCCACGATCGCTTGCTGGTTTCCAAGGATGCCGTTGCCCGTTTGAGTCACACGCTCGATCCCGAGCGTCAGCCGATCGAAGCGCCGCACGTGGAAACAATTGCGCCCGCGCCCGCTCCGAAAAAGGAAGCCGCGCCCAAGGCAGCGGCAAAGCCCGCGGCCAAGAAACCCGCGGCGGCAAAAAAGCCAGCCGCTAAGAAGGGCAAGGAGTAAGCCATGGCAGCCCCTCACTATCAGATTATTCGCCGTCCCATCATCACGGAAAAGGGACTCGGCGTGAAGGAATTGCAGCACACCGTAGTGTTTGAAGTTTCCGCGGCCGCCACGAAAACGGAAATCAAGGAAGCGGTGCAGCAGATCTTCAAAGTGAAAGTCGCCGCTGTGCGCACCGCCAATTTTCACGGCAAGATGCGCCGCCGCGGCCAGAACGAAGGCTATCGCCGCGACTGGAAGAAGGCGTACGTGAAACTGGCCGAAGGCGAAAAGATGATCGAGTACGCGGAGAATCTGTAGACCTGGAGTTGTTCGGAAATCCGCCGGGTTGGCGGGAAGATTTGGGAGATAGAGGCAGAGATGGGACTCAAGAGCTTTAATCCATACACGGCGTCACGCCGCTTCATAACGGTGGTTGACAAGAGCCATATCACCAAGCAGACGCCGGAAAAGCAATTGCTCGAGCCGAAAAAGCGCTCTGGCGGCCGCAACAACCACGGCGAAATCGTGGTGTGGCACCGCGGCGGCGGTCACAAGCGGCAATACCGCACCGTCGATTTCCGCCGCGACAAGGAAGGCGTGCCCGCCAAGGTCGAAGCCATCGAATACGACCCCAACCGAAGCGCCAACATCGCCCTGCTGCACTATGCGGACGGCGACAAGCGCTACATCCTGCATCCCGTGGGACTCGAAGTCGGCGCCACCGTTTCCACTGGAGAGACTGCGGACATTCTTCCGGGCAATGCGCTGAAGATCCGTCACATTCCTCCCGGCACCCAGGTGCACAACTTGGAACTGTACCCCGGGCGCGGCGGCCAGGCCGTACGCACCGCTGGCGCTTCGGCGCAACTCCTCAGCAAGGAAGGCGATTTCGCGCTGGTGAAAATGCCTTCGGGCGAAGTCCGCAAGTTTTCCATCGATTGCAAGGCGACGGTGGGGCAGGTCGGCAATCTCGACCACGAAAACGAAACCTATGGCAAAGCCGGGCGCACGCGTTGGCGCGGTATCAAGCCGACGGTTCGCGGCGTAGCCATGAACCCCGTGGATCACCCGCACGGCGGTGGTGAAGGCCGCGTCAAGGGCAATCACCCGCAAACCCCATGGGCTTTCCCGACATTGGGCAAGAAGACCCGCGGCAACAAGCGCACCGACCGCATGATCGTGCAGCGGCGGAAGTAAGAAAGTTTTCAGTTCTCAGTCTTAAGTTTTCAGGCTGAGGATGAAGTCGAACAAGCGTTTAGAGCAGCAAGGCAAGGAAGTTGAGTAAGACGGAGTAATCAGTTTTCAGGTTCGAGTTTGAAAGGCATTACTTAGAACTGATAACTGGGAACTCAACAAACGCGGATCCTGGCCTGTGATGGCAGAACGGGCTAAGGAGGCGAAAACATGCGAGCGACACGAACAACACGAAGCGCAGGACGCCGGACGCGGCCTGTGAAACGCGCCGTCAAGCGGACGGCCTTAAAGGCAGTGGCAAAACCCGTGGCCAAACTGGTCACGCCGCCGGAACCGGTGCTGTACAAGCTGTGCAAGCCGGGCTGGGCGGTGATCGTCGAACGTATTCCAAACGCGCTGGGCACGCGCTTTGTTTGTCCGTTCTGTCCAAGGTCGCACCGTGTGCCCGGGCCGGTGCGTGGTTTTAAAAAGATGCGGCACGCCCAGTGGGGCCGTTTGCGCCGCGTGGAGGAATAAAGAAGCAATGGCACGCTCAACGAAGAAGGGGCCGTTTGTGGATGGCCACCTGCGCGAAAAGGTGGATGCACTGAACGCGCGCAACGAAAAGAAAGTTTTGAAGACGTGGTCGCGGCGCTCGACGATCGTGCCGGACATGATTGGCCACACGATCGCCGTGCACAACGGCAAGAAATTCATTCCCGTGTATGTGACCGAACAGATGATCGGCCACAAGCTCGGGGAGTTTGCGCCCACGCGCATCTTCAAGGGCCACGCCGTCAAGGCGGCTCTGGAAAAGGCTGCAGGTCTGGTGCCGGGAGCAAGCGCGCCAGGAGCAGCAGGAGCAGGAGGCGGCGCGGCACCAGCAGCAGCACCAGCGCCGAAGGCATAATTTATGGCTGACGTACTGACACAACCCGGTTCCATTGAAGCCCACGCGATTGCGCGCCACGTGCGCATGTCGCCGCAGAAGGCTCGTCTGGTTATCGATCTGATTCGCGGGCAGAAGGCTCAGGATGCGTTGCAATCGCTGCGCTTCACGCCCAAGCGCGCCGCCAAGCACATTGAAAAAGTCCTGCGCAGCGCCATCTCCAACGCCGAGCGCAAAGCCGAAGATTCCGGATCGCCGCTCGACGTGGACGAACTCTATGTAAGCAAGTGTTTCGTGAACGAAGGCGCGCGCTGGAAGCGTCTGCGTCCCGCTCCCATGGGCCGCGCGTTCCGCTACCAGAAACGCACCGCGCATATCTGGGTGGGCGTCAGTGAACATCATGTGGCCGCCGCCGAACGCGTCGCAGCCAACCTCGCCGAAGCGGAAGCCCAGAAGGGCGTTCGCGGCACCGCACGCCGCGTGCGCAAGGCATTGACCGGGAAGCAAGCTCCCGCGAAGAAGGGAAAGAAGTAATGGGACAGAAAACGCACCCCTACGGGTTTCGCCTGGGCTACAACAAGCCCTGGAAGTCGCGCTGGTATGCCGATCGCGATTACGCCGATCTGCTCCACGAGGATGTGAAACTGCGCAAGGAATTGAAGGAGCGCCTGCGGAGCGCCGGCATCAGCTCCATTGATATCGAACGCGCCGCCAACAAACTGGTGGTGCGCATCGCCACCGCCCGCCCGGGCATCATCATCGGGCGCAAGGGCGCCGAAATCGACAAGTTGAAGCAGGAAGTCGGCAAGCGCACCAAGCGCGAAGTGCACATTGACATCGTGGAAGTGCACCGTCCGGAACTCGACGCGCAACTCGTCGCGGAATCCATCGCGCTGCAACTGGAAAAACGCGTGGCATTTCGCCGCGCCATGCGCAAAGCCG
>CAYOOS010000296.1:0-5792 GCA_964405585.1 uncultured Acidobacteriaceae bacterium
TTTGGAGTGTTTTCGACGCGGGCACAATCTCCGACGGCTGTAAACCTGATGCCTTTGCCAGCCAAAGTGCAATTGGGCGCGGGCTACCTGAAGATTGACGAGACTTTTCGGATTTCGTTCACTGGCTATCAGGAAACGCGACTTGAAAAGGCCGGCCAGCGCCTCTTGGAACAAGTTCATCGCCAAACGGCGCTTGTGTTGCAAAGTCGGAACACTTCGGATCCCGCAAAAGCAACGCTGCAGGTCACCACGGATCATGAGAGCAAGGCGATTCAAGAGTTGGGCGAGGATGAATCGTACACGCTGGACGTGACAGCGACTGGCGCAAAACTCCACGCAGCGAATCCCCTGGGCGTACTGCGGGGGCTGCAGACGTTTCTGCAGTTGGTCACCATTACGCCAGAAGGATTCGGCGCACCGGTTGTTAGTATTCAGGATCAACCGCGCTTTCCCTGGCGCGGGTTGATGATCGATTCCGGCCGCCATTTCACGCCCCTGGCGGTGCTGGAACGCAATCTGGACGGAATGGAGGCCGTCAAACTCAACGTCTTCCATTGGCACCTGTCGGAGAATCAGGGCTTTCGTGTGGAAAGCCACAAATATCCGAAGCTACACGAAATGGGCTCCGACGGTTTGTACTACACGCAGGAAGAAATACGCGGCTTGATCGCCTATGCCCGGGACCGCGGCATTCGGGTGGTACCGGAGTTCGATATGCCCGGCCACAGCACCGCGTGGTTTGTGGGCCATCCGGAGTTGGCCAGCGGGCCAGGGCCTTACCAAATTGAGCGCCGCTGGGGCGTATTTGATCCTGCGATGGACCCGACGAACGAGAAAACGTACAAGTTCCTGAACGAGTTCATAGCGGAAATGGCCAAGCTCTTTCCCGACGCGTTCTTCCATATCGGCGGGGATGAGGTGAATGGGAAAGAATGGGACGCCAATCCCGCGATTCAGGAATTTAAGAAGGCCCACAATATCAAGGACAACAACGGCCTTCAGGCGTACTTCAGCCAGCGCGTGCAGGATCTAGTGGTAAAGCACGGAAAGATACCGGTCGGTTGGGATGAGATTTTGGTGCCGGGCGCGCCTAAGAGCATCGTCATTCATTCCTGGCGTGGACCCGAGTCACTGGCCGCCGCGGCGAAACAGGGATATCGGACAATTCTTTCAAACGGCTATTACATTGATCTGGGATGGAGCGCGGCACGGCACTACGCCGTAGATCCGCTAGCCGGGGAAGCGGCAAGCCTGACGCCAGAAGAGCAGAAGTTGGTACTTGGCGGGGAAGCGACCATGTGGTCGGAATATGTGAATAGCGAGAATATCGATTCGCGCATCTGGCCGCGTACGGCGGCAATAGCGGAGAGATTCTGGTCGCCGGCGGATGTGCGCGACCCTGCGTCGATGTACGCGCGGATGTCCGTCATCAGTGAGTGGCTGGAATGGCGGGGCCTGACCCATCGCTCCTATCAGGAGAGAATGGTCGAGCGGATGGCGGGAGCGGCGGCCACACCAGAGGAGTTGGCTCCGTTGACGGCACTTGTGGAGGCGCTGGAGCCCGTGAAGGACTACACGCGGGAAGGAATGGGGGCGGAGCCAACCAGTCAGACGCCCCTGAACCACCTCGTCGATGCCGTAAATCCGGAGAGCGAAGTTTCGCGACTGTTTTCTGACAAAGTGGATGATTATCTTGCGGGTACATGCAAGGATGCCGCGAAAGCCGCCAAACTGCGGGCGCAACTTTTGCAGTGGGCTGGAAACGACGCGCGCTTGCGGCCCCTTGAGGAACGTTCGATCCTGGTGAAGCAAGCGGACCCAGCATCGTCAGCGTTTTCCCAAGCCGCGGAACTTGCACTTGACGCGCTGGATCGCATCGGCCATGGCGTACCGCTCACTCCTGAGTTCAAGAAGCAGCAAGCGGACAGCTTGAATGCACTGGAACTGCAGGCGCACAAGGCGCAGGTGACCATCCCGGCGCTACCGGCGTTCCAGAAGTTGCTGGACGCTGCCACTGTCGGCGCAGCGTGCGATAGCGCAAAGTAACCGCTGGCCGGAACGAATTGGGTTGCGCTAGATCCGTCGAGGCTGTAGGTCAATTCACGAATCCCCTGGTTTGGTCCAGATTCCGGTGGGACGAGTCACCGTTGGGGAATGCTAAGTGCCATTCACCCTCAAGAAACAACCATTTAGCGGAAAATAGTGCATATCCGACTGAAACAGTCTTATTCTAAATTCAAGCAAAATAACAGTTTGCTTAGAATTTTGGAGAGATTGAAAGTTGACAAACCAGCCCCGGGGGGATATATTCTAAATGCGACTAGAACAGTCGCATATTTGCGCTAGCGATCTGGGGGCACTACTCAGGCAGTATGTTCAAACTCTCCAAGAAGGCCGACTACGGCCTGATTGCCATGAAGCATCTGGCTAATCATCGCCATCGGCATGCGTGCAGTGCAACTGAAATTGCCGAGGAGTATGGCATCTCGGGAACGTTGATGGCCAAGGTGCTGCAGAAACTGGCGCGCCAGAGTCTGGTTACCGCGAAACACGGTTCCACCGGCGGATACCAATTGGCGAAGGCACCAGAGAAGATGAGCGCTTTAGAGGTGATTACGGCGATTGATGGACCAGTGCTGATCATTTCCTGCGTGACGACCCATGGGAATTGTGACGCAACGGAGCGCTGCTCCATCAAAGAACCATTGCGACGCGTGAACGAGAGCATTTTGGGCGTATTGAGCACGGTGACGATCGCGCAGTTGAGCGAGGATACCCCGGAGCCCGCGGCGCTCGTGGAATTGAAAGGGATGGACCGCCTGTCGGTAACGGGCTGAGCGGAAGCCTCCCATCTGGATAGGAGAACAGGGAAATGGCTGTCAAGTTGCCGATTTACATGGACAATCACGCCACGACGCCGATGGATCCGCGCGTATTGCAGGCGATGTTGCCCTATTTCACGGAGAAGTTTGGGAACGCCGCGAGCCGCAACCACTCGTTCGGCTGGGCTGGCGAGGAAGCGGTGGAAACCGCGAGGCAGCAGATTGCTTCCCTGATTAATGCGACGCCGAAAGAGATTATTTTCACAAGCGGCGCAACGGAATCCGACAACCTGATGCTCAAGGGCGTTGCGGAAATGTACCGCGAAAAGGGCAATCACATCATTACCCAGGCGATCGAGCACAAGGCCGTGCTGGACACCTGTAAGAACCTGGAGAAGCACGGATTCGAGGTCACGTATCTGCCGGTGCAGAGGGATGGCCGGGTGGATCCCGAAGATGTGCGCAAGGCCATCAGGCCGAGCACCATTCTTATCAGCATCATGTACGCCAACAACGAAATTGGTGTAGTCAACCCGATTGCGGAAATCGGCAAGATCGCCAAAGAGCACGGTATCTTCCTGGCCGTGGACGGCGTGCAAGCCGTTGGCAAAATTCCCGTGGACGTCCAGAAAGACAACATTGATCTGCTGGCAATCAGCGGGCACAAGATTTATGGGCCGAAGGGCGTTGGCGCATTGTACGTTCGCCGGCGCAATCCTCGCGTTCAACTCGCGGCCATTATTGATGGCGGCGGGCACGAACGCGGGATGCGATCCGGGACGCTTAACGTGACCGGTATCGTCGGCCTCGGCAAAGCCTGCGAAATTTGTCAACAGGAAATGCCGGAAGAGACCAAGAAGATGTTGGCGCTGCGCGAGCGGTTGAAGGCAGGGCTGGAAGCCAAGCTCGACGAGACTTTCATCAATGGTTCAATGGAGCATCGCCTGCCGAACAACCTCAACATGAGCTTCGCCTATGTCGAAGGCGAGTCGCTCTTGATGGGGATCAACGATGTGGCGGTTTCCAGCGGTTCCGCGTGCACCTCGGCAACCCTGGAGCCCAGTTATGTACTCAAAGCGTTAGGCGTGGGCGAGGACCTGGCCCATACGTCGATCCGTTTCGGCCTGGGGCGTTTTAATACCGAGGAAGAAGTGGACTACGTGATCGACAAAATGGTGCAGGTTGTGACCAAGCTGCGCGAACTTTCGCCACTCTATGAAATGGCCAAAGAGGGGATCGACATCTCCAAGGTCAAGTGGCAGACCGCGTAATTTACGGAAAGATAGAAGGAAAACAAAATGGCAAGTGCAATTGCAAGCGAAGGAACTCTCAGGATTCACCGCTCCATCGCTGGAACTTCAGCGCCGTTTCGCGTGACGTTTCAGGCGTATCAGGACGGGGATGAACCCGCGCCCGCTGCGGAGCGTGCGTTTTACCACCTACAGGATGTGCGGCAGTTCCTGCATGTGCTGGGGCTTACTGCGGATTACATCCGCGACGCGCTGCGGGAGCTAACCGCGGGCCGTTCGGCGTTTCTGACCAACATCGCCTTGACGGAAAAGGCGATCAAGAATGCAGGATTTGGCTCGCTCGTCACCGTGACGAAGGGCTGAAGTTCATATACGAAAAGGCGGAAGGAGCAAGGGGCCAATGGCATACAGCGATAAAGTAGTAGATCATTACAATAACCCACGCAACGTCGGCAGCATGCCCAAGGAAGATCCCAATGTAGGGACCGGACTGGTAGGCGCGCCGGAGTGCGGCGACGTGATGAAGCTGCAGATGCGCATCAATCCGGAGACGCAGGTCATTGAAGAAGCCAAGTTCAAGACCTTCGGCTGCGGCTCGGCCATCGCCAGCTCTTCGCTCGCCACGGAATGGGTTAAGGGCAAAACGGTGGAAGAAGCGCTCGCCATCAAGAATACGGACATCGTCCGCGAGCTCTCCCTGCCGCCGGTCAAGATTCACTGCTCCGTGCTCGCCGAGGATGCCATCAAGGCTGCCATCGGAAACTGGAAGAAGAAGCACGGAGTGGAAGTTCCCGAGCACGAGAAGTCATCCCATTGATCTTCGGCTCGGTGTTAGTGGCGTCTTCCGGCGGCGAGGGTTGGCCGTCGGAGGATGCTGTCCAAAATTTTGTTATTGTGAATGTTCAGGGTTGGGATTATGGCGACGGAAGTTAAGACAGAAGCTGCTCCGAAAATCGGGCCGGTGATTCACATGACCGAGTATGCCGCAAAGAAAATCCGCGCGCTGCTGGCAAAGGAAGGCGTGTCGCCGGAAACGGGCGGGCTGCGAGTAGGCGTGCAGGGCGGCGGCTGCTCAGGCTTATCGTATGCCATGCGGCTGGACACACAGGCGCGGGATCGCGATAAAGTGTTTGAGGCATTTGGCGCGCGAATATTTGTAGACCCGAAGAGCCTGCTGTATTTGAACGGCACTACCCTGGAATATGAGGAGACGCTCATGCGGCAGGGATTCGTTTTTCAGAATCCCAACGCCGCGCGGAGTTGCGGCTGCGGCAGTTCGTTTACGGCTTAGCGGTAGCACGGACTCCAGTTCGTGCCCGGGCGGTTTCTGACTCGGTCTGACCAGTGGTTGGCCACCGCAAACGCCAGCCACTTTTTTTATGTGTGCAGCACAGGATGAGAAAAATATTATGGCCACGCCACTCCACATCACGAATCCCCCCCTCGTTTGCTGGAACTGCCACGAGCGCACCATCGGCACGCATTTCTGCCCGGGATGCGGGAAATTGCTGCAACTCCCACAGGGCAGCGACTACTTCGCGATGTTTGAGTTGCCGCGAAAGCTGTGGATCGAAATGGGCGCGTTGGAAAAAAAGTTCCTGCAGCTCAGCTGGAAGTTGCACCCGGATAACTTTGTCGGAGCGACGGAGCAGGAGCGCGAGATCTCGCTGCAACGCAGTTCGGAATTGAATGACGCGTATCGCACGTTGCGCGACCCCAT
>CAYOOS010000297.1:0-5790 GCA_964405585.1 uncultured Acidobacteriaceae bacterium
GTAAGGCCGTCTATGTAGCGCAGGGCGAGTCTTCGAGCCCTGCGGCTTTTTCTCGGGTTTGTTTTTTCTTGGTTTTGATTTTGTAGTGGCCGCCTTCTGAGGCGGGCGCCTTGTTTTTAACTTTTCGTTTTCCGATTTCTGAGAGGAGAACCACGATGTCCATCAAAAAACCAAACGGCAAGGATCACCCCACCAACGGCGCCAAAGGCTCCAACGAATGGCGCGTAAAGGTCGGCCTAGCCGAAATGCTGAAAGGCGGCGTCATCATGGACGTCACCAACGCCGAACAAGCCCGCATCGCGGAAAAAGCCGGCGCCTGCGCGGTAATGGCTCTCGAACGCGTCCCCTCCGACATCCGCAAGGAAGGCGGCGTAGCCCGCATGGCTTCCATCAAGGTCATTCGCGAAATCATGAAAACCGTCACCATCCCCGTGATGGCCAAGGTCCGCATCGGCCACTTCGCCGAAGCCGAAGTTCTCCAGGCCCTCGAAGTGGATTTCATCGATGAAAGCGAAGTCCTCACTCCCGCCGACGAGGAAAATCACATCTGGAAGCACGATTACCGCGTGCCTTTCGTCTGTGGCGCTCGCAATCTCGGAGAAGCTGTCCGCCGCATCGCCGAAGGCGCCGCCATGATTCGCACCAAGGGTGAAGCCGGTTCCGGCAATGTGGTCGAAGCCGTCCGCCACATGCGTGCCATTGTCAGCCAGATGAAACAACTCACCACGCTCCGCGATGATGAAATCATGAAGCAAGCCAAGGAAATGGGCGCGCCTCTCGATTTAATCCGCGAAATCGCCAAAACAGGCAAACTCCCCGTCCCCAATTTTTCCGCCGGTGGCATAGCCACTCCCGCCGACGCCGCGTTAGTTCGCAAACTCGGCGCCGAAGCCGTCTTCGTAGGCTCCGGCATCTTCAAAAGCAGCGATCCCGAAGCCCGCGCCAAAGCCATCGTCAAAGCCAACACTCACTTCGAAGACCCCAAAGCCGTCCTCGAAGCCAGCGAGCAACTAGGCGAAGCCATGCCCGGCCTGGACGTCCGCCAACTAGATGAAAAAGACCTACTCTCTACCCGCGGCTGGTAACCGATTTCATGTAGCGCAGGGAGAGTCCGCGAGCCCTGCGGCTTTTCTCTCGGGTTTGGGTACCCCAGGTAACGATTTATTTACTTGGGTCTTGGGTTTGTTTTTCTGTTTTGATGTTCTTGATTTTGTCTGGGCGTACTTTTCTTCAGGGGGTCGGACCTTCAGGTCCGACATTCACCCCGCGTACAAACTGGGCTTTAGCCTCTGAGGAATCCGTTCTTGGATTTGTTTGGATGATATCTCTCTCGCCCACTCCAATCCAAAAACTCAAGACTCAAGACTCAAAACTTAGAACTTAAAACTGATGACTGATAACTGAATACTGATAGCACTCTCATGCAAATCGGCATCCTCTCCATCCAAGGCGACTTCGCGGCCCACGCCGCCACTCTCCACACTCTCGGCGCAGAAACTCTAGAAGTCCGCACCCTCGCCGATCTCCACAAATCCGACGCCCTAATCCTTCCCGGCGGCGAATCCACCACGCAACTCCAATTCCTCCAGGAAGAAGGTCTCTTCGACGCCATCCGCCAATTCGCCGCCAAAGGCCATCCCATCTTCGGCACCTGCGCCGGCGCCATCCTCCTCGCCACTCAAGTCAAAAATCCGCCGCAGCCTTCTCTCGCATTACTCGACATGGCCATCCTCCGCAACGGCTACGGCCGTCAACTAGCCAGCGACGTCTTCTTCGGCCCCACCACCCTAAAGAAAGATCCCCTGGAAATGGTTTTCATCCGCGGCCCCATCATCGAATCCATAGCCCCCGGAATCACGGTCCTCGCCAATCTCAACGGCTCCCCCACCCTGGTCCAGAAAGACAACATCCTAGCCGCCACCTTCCATCCTGAATTGACCGACGACCCCACCGTCCACCAGCATTTCCTCTCTCTGCTCAACCATCACGTCCCCACAAAAAAGTCACCGCGCGCAAAATAAAATCGTTCCGCGGGTGCCCCAAGTTTGGTTTTTTACCTGGGTCTTGGGTTTCTCTTCTCTGTGAACTCTGTGCTCTCTGCGACCTCTGTGTAAGCTTTTCTCTCTTTGTATTTTGTCGCACCACCAAAATCTGTCATCCCGACCGAAGTGCCGCGCCTTTCGCGGCACGCAGCGGAGGGATCGTGCCACCATCTTATAAAGATCAACCACCGCCCCGCCCCAGCTTTTACACTCTTACACTCTTTAACTCTTATACTTCCGCTCCCCTCTTTTCTCCCACCCCTTCTCCTATCTCCCCTCCAACCTTCCAAGCTACAATCCTCCCGTGCCCAATCCTGATCGCGTCCATGTCCTCTTCCTCTGCCTAGGCAACGCTTGCCGCAGCCCCATCGCTGAATCCATCGCCCGCCGTGATGCCGCCGACGTCCTGGACCCCTCCAGCGCCGGACTTTTCCCCCTCGGCTATATCCCTCCCGCCACTGCCCAAACTCTGCAATCCAACGGCTACTCCTCCGAATCTCTCTCCTCCAAACCCATCACCCGCGAAGCCTGGGATGCCGCCGACCTGATCATCAATCTTAGCGGCACGCGCACCGACCCTCTCTTCCATCACTCCGACAAAGTAGAAGATTGGAACGTAGCCGATCCCTATGGCGGCTCCCCCGAGGTGTATCAGCAAACCCTCGAAGACATTGCCGCCCGAGTCCACGCGTTAGCCGATCGCCTCCGCCGCCAACGTCCCACCCCTCAAGCCCCAAAAGGGTAGGGAACTCCTCACCTCAAAATCTTGCCACGGAGTGTGTGCGTGGATCTCGGGTTGCCTCTTCATCTTGTTTGATCTACGCTCAAATTCCTTTTCAGTCTCTCCGTTTCCTCTGTGGCTACTCTGTTCCCTCTGTGGTAAGCCGTTGCCTTTTTCTTTCTCTGCGAACTCTGCGCCTCTGCGTTAAGTTTCTCTTTCCGTCCTACCTTCTCTTTCTATCCCTCGTCTCCTCCGTCCCTCTTCCCAAAAAATCTCCCCTTGAATTCTCCCCGCATTCTGTCTAAGTTAGACCCACACAAATCTCCTGCCCGGGTATGTGTGGCCCGGCAGGCCTCTTCAGGAGATCATGCAATGTCGGTGAACTCGCCCGTTCATCCGCGCTCTGTCGGACCGCGCCATCACTGGATCCTCTATGTATTCGTCGCTTTCTTCGGAGGTTTGCTCACCTTCGCCGGCGCCCGCGCCCAGCAAAAGGCCACAGACAACGCCACCTTCCGCAAACTCATTGACAACTATTGCGCCGCCTGGAGCTCCGGCAACGTCTCCAACGCCGCCAAGTTCTACGCCAAAGACGATGGCCTCGTCTTTTACGATGTCGCTCCCTTCTCCTACAATGGCTGGAAAGAGTACGCCCCCGGCGTCCAGAAAGAATTCCTTGATTCCGCCGCCAGTGTCTCCCTCACTGCCGGTAAAGAATTAAAGGTCGCCCGCCGCGGCAACATTGCCTGGCTCACCGTCCCCATGCATCTCACCGAAAAAACCAAGGACGGCAAATCCGTGGATCTCCAGATCCGCTACACTGGCATTTTCGAAAAACGTGGCACCGCCTGGCTCCTGGTCCACGAACACCTCTCTTCCCCCCTCTCTTAATTCTCTTCTGACACTGTCACTGCTGACTGCTCTGAGTCGCAATGGGCTTACCCTCATCCTCGAAGGGATTGTGCCTTTGGACTCTTCCAGTTACCTCTTCCAACGAAGTACTTGAGGGTGCCTGTAGATGGTCAAGACGTTGTACCTCTCCAGAGGGGGACAGAAAGCCTGGCTAGGAACAGCTCGATTACCGCAAGTCTTTGCCTAGGGAAGGGATACGGCGGGCTTCCATGCAGCAGGCATCTCCAAGACCCCTTCTAGGAAGGGAACAACGTGTTGAAAGATCACAGGTGCCCCATCCTTCGCGCCTCCCAGCGAAGGGTGGGTTCCGACGATCCAACGGCGCAGTGTCTCTTCGTTCTTATCCTCTCAACTCTTCTCCGCGTCCTCCGCGACTTCTGCGTAATCCTCTCTCTCTTTCTTAACCATTTTTTCACCCACCCGCATGACCGTCCCATGTACAATCCCTCCATGTGGAATACGTTCCGCTACTATTGGATCGCCGCCCGCGGCTATCGTCTGCGACCCTGGAACAGCCCGTATCTCCAATGGCGTTTTGAGACCTTCCTGGGAAAAGAAGCCGCCCATTTAGACGCCAAGAAATTCCTCCGTCTCGCCTGGAAATACCGCGAAAACCTCACCCGTTTCGCCGACTGGTCCGCCCAGCGCCGCCGCGCCATCCGCTCCCGCGCCTAACCTCGGCTCCTATTTGAATTGTCATCCCGACCGGAGTGCCGCGCCTTTCGCGGCACGCAGCGGAGGGATCGCGGCAACCCTTCAGCCTCGTTCACCACTCCGATTTATGTACTCTTACGCTTTTTCACTCTTATACTCTTAAACTTCCAAACTCTTGAACTTTCAACTTTGAACCTCTTCTCTGTGCCCTCTGTGTTCCGATCTCTGTGAACTCTGTGTTACCGTCCCTCTTCTCTTTCTTCCCCCAGGCGTATACTAACCACAGGACGCACGATCCATGTCCCACATTCCCATCCTCCAAGAATCCCCCGCCCTCCACGAAGCCCTCTGGTGGGCTCCCGAACCCAACAACCGCGTCCACTGCTATCTCTGCCCCCGCCACTGCCACATCGGCCCCGGCCAATCCGGTTTTTGTTTCATCCGCATCAACCAAGACGGCAAACTCTTCAGCCTGGGCTACGCTTCCCCAGCCGCCCTTCAGGTTGATCCCATCGAAAAAAAGCCTCTCAACCATTTCCTTCCCGGCACAAAAGTCTTTAGCATGGGCACGGCGGGCTGCAACATGGGCTGTTTCTTTTGCCAGAATTGGGACATTTCCAAATCCCATCAAGATCAAGTCAATTCCCGCCACGTCCCTCCCGAACAAGTCCCTCTCCTCGCCCTCCAGCACGGTTGCGATTCCATCGCCTTCACCTACAACGAACCCACCATCTGGGGCGAATACATCATTGACATCTGCAAAGCCGCCAAGCTCCACGGCCTCAAAACCGTCATGGTCACCAACGGCTATATCACCCGCGAAGCTTTCCACGACATCTACGACCACATTGACGCCGCCAACGTCGACCTCAAAGCCTTCACCGAAAACTTCTACGGTAAAATCACCCTCACCCATCTCCAACCCGTCCTCGAAATGCTCACCTGGCTGAAAAACGAAACCAAAGTCTGGTTCGAGCTGACCAATCTAATGATCCCCACGCTAAACGACGATCCCGCCGAAACTCGCAAGCTAGCCGAATGGATCCTAGCCAATCTCGGCCCCGACGTCCCTCTCCACTTCACCGCCTTCCATCCCGATTTCAAGTTGCAAGACAAGCCCCCCACTCCTCCTCAAACTCTCCACCGCGCCCGCCAAATCGCCCGCGAAGCAGGCCTCCATTTCGTCTACGAAGGCAACATCCACTCCGACGCCGCCCACACCTATTGCCCACAATGCAACGCCATCCTAATCCGCCGTTCCTGGCACAATGTTCTCGCGAATCATCTAAGGCAAGGGAATTGTCCCCACTGCCACACCCCCATCCCTGGCCTCTGGTCCGTCTAACTCAATTGTGCTTGAGGGTGCCTGTAGATGGTCAAGACGTTGTTCCTCTCCAGAGGGGGATAGAAAGCCTGGCTAGGAACAGCTCGATTACCGCAAGTCTTTGCCTAGGGAAGGGA
>CAYOOS010000298.1:0-5776 GCA_964405585.1 uncultured Acidobacteriaceae bacterium
CGGCCCGGATGGCGGCGGCGTCGAAATCGTGCACATGAAGGACGAAGATCGCGAACGTCTGCGCAAGCTCGTTCAGCGCCACATGCACCTATAATTTCCAATCTCCAGCCCTGATATAACACGCTTATTTACAATTACTTACGTACACCACGTCACTCTCTCCCTTTTCGCATTCCCCTCATCAATGCGTCACATCCAAAACGTTAATTTGAGGGCGCCCCAGGCCCCTTGCTAAAATTGCTTATGGCCTGGAGCTCTTGCGGACCCTCTTTTTCGGGTTTCCTCTCGCTTCAGAACGCCGGTAGAAACTTAGGAGAAACCGCAACATGAATGCCCCCGTTTGGGTCGAGATTCTAGGAGCTGTGGCTGGCTTTTGCACCACCTTTGCTTTTGTCCCCCAACTCGCGAAGATCTACAAGCAGGGGGGCCGCGACCTCTCCTACGCCATGCTCAGCTTCTATTTAAGTGGCGTGCTTATGTGGCTGGCCTATGGAATCCTGATTCATGCGCAAGCCGTTGCACTGACTAACGCGGCTACCGCCATCCTGATCGCCGCCGCGACTCTACTGAAGGCTTGGAAGGAACGCCAGGAATCCGCCAAGACGCTCGTTCCCGAACAGCTCACCGAAAGCTGAAGCCTCCCCAAAACTCATTCCCTCATCTTCAGGACTCACGGAACCGGGTGTCCCCGGCCGATAGCAGATTGGACACCGGAGCCGCGCGGGACATTTCGTGCTATGGCCCTGTGCAGATTACAGTTGCAAAGTTTCGGGCATTGCAGTAAAAGCTCTTATCCATCACATCGGTTTTTTGGGGTCATCATCCGGCGGGCCAGGCTCGTCACCGCGAGGGGTAGCGGGAGTTTTTGCGGGTTCAATGAGGAGGAAGAGTATGCGGCGCAGGCAGTCGTTGTTTGCGGTTGTGGTTCTGTGCGTAGTGGTTTTGCTGGGGGTAACAACGACGGTGGCGCAGGTGAATACTGCGACGCTCACTGGCCTGGTCACCGATCCGCAAGGGTTGGCTGTCCGCGGCGCAAAGGTTACGGCTACAAGTCTGGCTACGGGTGCTTCGCGCACCGCTACCGCCGATGACGGCGGGCGCTACGTCATCGTCGGTCTAGTGCCCGGGGAATATAAAATCCGCGTAGAGGGCAGTGCCAATTTCGCGCCGTACGAGAATCCCTCCGTCCAGGTCACTGTCGGAGGGGAAGCTACCCTAAATGTGAAACTCGAACTCGGCACGCAGACCCAGGTGGTCACCGTTACCACCGAGTCGGCTCCGATTGAGACCACACGCTCGGAAAGCGCACAGACCGTCGAACAGCGCCAGATTGACAGTTTGCCCATCAACGGCCGCAATTACATTAATTTCACTCTCACCAATTCCCAAACCACGCGCGACAACTCTAACGCTATCGGCCCCGCGCCCAACAGCGGCCTGAACATCAGCGGCGCGCGCGCCCGTTCCAACATGGTCAGCGTGGATGGCGCAGACGCTGTTGACGCTTCCATCAACGGTATTCGCTCCACCGTCTCCCAGGAAGCCGTCCAGGAATTCCAGATGATCCTCAGTAATTACAATGCGGAATACGGCCGCGCGACGGGGGGTGTCGTCAACATCGTCACCAAGAGCGGATCCAACGACGTTCATGGCGACATCTTCGGATATTTCCGCAACAAGGCTTTCCAGGCTCGTAACCCCTTTTCGTTTCAGGTGGACCCCAACACTGGCGACCTCGATCCCATCAAGCAAGCCTACACGCGTGTCCAGGCTGGCGCTACCCTTGGCGGCGCTCTAAAGAAAGACAAGACGTTCTACTTTTTCAGCTATGAGTACACGCAGCGCGAGGAAACCGGCTTCTCCAGCATTGGCCAAGGCAATTGGGGGCTAACGACTGGACTCGTTCCTTGCATCCCCGCTCCCCTCAGCTTGACCTCCGGCGCGAACGGCCAGTTGGCCTTCTATCAAGCCGCACTCGGGCAACTCACCGGCAGTGGCGCGGCTTGCACCAACTCCAATCCTCTGATTCAGGCGCAAATCTCTGGTTTAGAGCAGACCGCCGTCGCCACCGCCGCCTCCACCAACGTTGCTGTCAACGGGGATTTGAATAAAAACGTGGACGGCACCACCATCCCCATGACCACGCTACTCTATGGCTCGACTGTCGCCGGCATTCTGCCGAATTCGAAGTTTTTCCCCGGCACCGTGGCTTGTCCCCTCGGGACGCAGGTGAATAGCGTCGTCTGTCTGCCCAATCCTGCCAATCCCCCCGGCGTCGGCAGCGGTTTCGTCCCTCTTCCCACCTCTTATGTGGGCCTGAATTCCTTGCGCGGCAATTTCCCAGAGATGGAGAAGACCAGTCTTTGGTCCGGGCGCCTGGATCAGCGCTGGAACAGCCGCAACACTTCTTTCCTCCGTGTGGGTGTTTCTCCCTCGCTGGTCACTGGCGTACAGTCCACCTCTCAGAACCAGGTGTACGGAGAGAACTCCGGCTCACGCGTAGGAGAAACTCAGTACCGCGATTTCGATAGCACTTTCCAGGATGACACGATTCTCAGTAACACTGGATTCAATGAGTTCCGCTTTCAATTCGCTCGCCGCGGTGACCACTTCGGCTACTCCCCCCTTGAGGGCGGCTCGAGCATCGGTGTGAATATCCCTGGTTACGCCTACTTTGGCCGTGAACCATACTCGACGGTCGATCGCATCGAGCGGCGCTACGAGTTTACCGATAACGTCACTATTACGCGCGGCCGCCATACCTTGAAGTTCGGCAGCGATTTCAATCTCCTTCAGTTGCGCTCCAACAAACCCCAAATCTTCGAACTCGATTTCGGCGGCGACGTCAACTTCGGCGGCATCAGCGTCTTTCCATCAGGTATTCCCCAGCCCAATGCGTTGCAGGCTTATGGCTTGGGCGTGCCCACCACTTACATTCAGGGCATCGGCTCTTCCAATACGCCCTTTGATGAAATTCCTATCGGCTTCTTTGGGCAGGATTCCTGGCGCATCAATCCAAGACTCACGGTCAATTACGGTTTGCGATATGACCCGGATATCACCCCGCTCTTTGCCCCAGCTACCGCCGTCAATGCGGCCGCCGAAAAGGCACTCGGCGTCCAGGAAGGCATCCCGCGCCAATACAAGGACATTGCTCCCCGATTCGGTCTCGCTTGGGATCCCTGGGGCAATGGCAAAACTGTCGTCCGCGCCGGGTATGGTCTTTTTTACGACCATCCGCTCCTCGCCATCGCGTTTGATTCGACCACGGCCGATGGGGGCCGCTCCGTACAGTTAATCAGTACGGGTGGCGTCGCTTCCGCTTGCGGCCTGCTCCCCGCTGTCCCCACCTGCAGCAACGGCCTGGATTCACCTACCAACCTTAATGGCTCCTCAATTTTTCAGGGTGTGCTTAACGCGCTTCCCAATATGTACTACGAGCCCAACCAACAGCGCTTTAACCCCTTGGCTTCTGGTTCCCTCTTTGCCAATCAGAATTACCTCACCGAAGGCTTTCCGCTTCCCATTCTTCCTTTCACTTTGCCAGTCGCTAATAATTTCCGTGACGGCTACGCTCAGCAGGCTAACCTCACCATCGAGCACGTCATCGCCGGCACTTGGAATCTCAGCGCAGGTTATCAGTGGACCAAAGGGCTGCACCTTTACCGGCCCGTGGACGTTAACCCCATCAACCCGGCTCTACTTGACTCCAACGACGCCAGCGCTATCGCCGTGGGAATCGCTGCTCCCGGCAGTAACCCGCTTACCGTAGATGTTCCTTCGACCTTCAATGGAGCCTGCGCTGGTGGGATTCCCGCTTACAATGTTCCCGGTGGCGGCAGTATTGCCTTTGCTACGCCGACCGGTCAGCCTTTGGCGCCCGGCGCTCTCGGTTTGGGCTATACCGGACAGAATTGCGGTGGTAGTCCAGTTGGCTTTGTGGCCACGCCCGCTTTCTTCAATTACTTTCGTAAGTCAGGCCCGAATCCATCGTTTGCCGGACTTGTTCCCGGTGGCTACACGACGCTTCTCGCTCTCGCCTCCGCTGCCGGATATCCCACAGGATTCGGCGGCGTGCAAGTTCCTTACTTGAGCGTGGATACCCAGGAGTCGGATGCCTACTCCACGTACAATGCTTTGACCATTAATCTGGAAAAACGCTTCTCGAAACACTTCCAATTCCTCTCCAGCTACACTTGGTCTCACTCCATTGATAACGGCACTGACCTCCAGTCCACTCTTGAACCTGCCGACAGCCGTTTCCCGCAATATGAGAAGGGAAATTCCGTCAACGATCAACGCCACCGCTGGGTCACCAGTGGCGTTTTCCAGTCCTCACCTCACGCCGCAGGCCAGAGCTTCCGCGACAGTTTTCTCAGCAACTGGACATTCGCCCCGCTCGTGGAAGTCTCTTCCGGCCGCCCCTTCAATGTGATCACCGGCGATGACACGCTTGGCGATGGCGGCAGTTCCGACATTCGCCCCTCAGTCGTTCCTGCTGGCACGGCAGGTGCAATCTCCTCGCCCTACATCAAAGGCGTTGTGTTTGGCCCTCCCACCGTCTGCTGGAACGACAGCGGCCAGCCTTACACCATCGCTGGCGTCACCCCGCCATATGGCTGCACCGGCAATCTCGGCCGCGACAAATTCACCATGCCCATGTTCTTCCAGTTTGATATGCGCATCTCCAAGGGCATCAACCTGGGTGAGCGTCTTCGCATGGACCTCATCGCCGATGCCTTCAACCTCTTCAACCACACCAACATTATTGGCGTTAACGCGCTCTGCGACCCGCTCGTCGGTTCCTGCCCGGCGGGCCAACCCTCGGCTGCCGCCGACGCTCGACAGTTTCAGTTCGCTCTCAAGCTGAACTGGTAGCACCGCGCATCATTCCACTGCCGTAGAAGGGGTCCAGCATGCTGGGCCCCTCCTCGGCAAGCTGTGAACTTTCACCACCCTCTCTCTTGGTTCTTGTAGCGCAGGGCGAGTCCGCGAGCCCTGCGGCTTTTCTCTTACCAGTCTCCGCACGACCACCAATCGGGTTCTTTTGCGTGTCTCCCTACCCATTCCCTTCTCTTCCGGGTAAAGTAGTTTCACCGTTTCCCGTCATCGCATCGGAGAACGCATGAACGTCATCTGGATCATTGCCACCATATTCGCTATTGTTCTGCTTGGCCTGGTCGCCTGGCTCCTCGTCCAAAACTCGCAGGATCAAAAGAAAAACGAACAACTCGAATCCCAAATGAACGAAATGCGCCGCGATCTTCAGGGCATGTCCACGGCGCACACGCAGAGCACCACCAAAATCGAAACCCTGGCCGGCACTGTCGCTACCCGCCTGGAAGCCGTTACCAAAGCACTTCAGGACGGCGTCAAGGATTCCGCGCAGCTCACCTCCAAAATCACCTCGGACGCGCAAACGGCCATGTCCACCGAGCTGAAAAATACGCGCGAGCAGATCAACCAGATCCAGCGCCAGTTGGGTGAAGTTCAGCAAGCCGGCAAACAGATGTTCCAGACGGCGCAGACTCTCGAAAGCATTCTTGGCGGCACAAAATCGCGCGGCTCATTCGGTGAAGTAACCCTCGAACGCCTCCTCGAGGATTCTCTCCCACCCTCGCAATATTCCACGCAATACCGATTCCGCAGCGGGGAGACCGCCGACGCCGTCATTTTCCTGCGCGACAAAAAGATGATGGCCGTCGACTCCAAATTTCCTCTCGACGCCTATCGCCGCATCGCCGCCGAAGGAGATGACGCCCGCAAAGCTTTCGTA